>JAGREZ010000502.1 GCA_020446285.1 Geminicoccaceae bacterium | reverse complement strand
CCGACCGTACGCAGGCAGGCGGCCTGCTTGCCGAGCACCATGGTGATATCCTTGGACCCGCCGAGGCCGATCCCCACAATGGCCGGCTGACAGGCGAGGCCGCGCTTGCCGAAGGCGATCAGCGTGTCGAGGAAGAAGCGCTTGATGCCGTCGATGCCGTCGCCCGGAAAGAGCATGCGATAGTCACTGCCGAAGAGCCCGCCCTTGTGCACGGTGGTGATGTCGATCCAGTCGGCATCCGGCTCGAAGCTCCATTCCACCTCGGGCGCATTCAGCCCGACATTGTTGTCATGATCGGTGCGCCACAGGGGATGCACGCGGTTGGGGCGAAGCGGTACTTCATGAGTCGCCCGGGCGGTGGCCCGGCGCAGGGCTTTTTCCAAAGCGATGAAACCGCCTTCGATCGACGCTTCGTTACCCACCTTGACGTAATAGCGCGGCAAGCCGGTATCGGCGCACATTGGCCGCCGGTCTTCCGTGGCCGCTTCCCAGTTCTCGACCATGGATTGCAGGACGAAAGCCGAAAGATCTCCCCGTTCCAGATCGATCATGCCCTTGATGCCATCGACATAATCCTGCGGAATATCGATCGCCGCGCGCGACATGATCTCGAACGCCGCCTGTTCCAGCGTCTGGTAGCCGATTTTCATGGCCGCTCCGTACTCCCTCCCCCCGGGACCGGCAGTCCGGTCCGTCTGGTTTCATGCCTATCCTTGTCCAGGATGGCCTCCGACCGCAAGCCGGACGATCGGATCAGCGCCGCCGCCTGAGCAGGACATAGAGTGCGCCGTGGCCGCCATCGCGTGTCTGCGCGGGGCTGTAGGCGAGGATTCTCGAGCGGTTGGGTTCGGTGTCGAGCCAGCGCGGGGTCATGTTGCGCAGGATTCCACCGTTGCGCTGACCCACGCCGGTGATGACAAGAACGCAACGCGCGCCACGCGCCTGCTGCGCCAGGAGAAACGAATCGAGGCGGCGATGCGCCTCCTCCTGGGACAGTCCGTGCAGGTCGAGGCGGGCATCGATGCCCATCTGTCCACGCTTGAGCCGCTGCCAGTTGCGCCGGTCCATGTCCACCGGGCGGCTCCGGTCGAGCGCCTGCGAGACCTTGATGGACGGTACCGCCGGTGCCGCGACGGGCATGACGCTGCGGGAGGCGGTCGTTTGCTTCAGCCTGGTGGTGGGTGGTTGAGGCGGCTCGAACGCAGGTATCGCGGGAGGCGGTGCGGCTTGCGGTTTTGCGTGGTGAAGCGGAATGGCGTCACGCATCGCGTGTCTCCACAACCGCTCCTCCTCCTCGGAGAGACGCCGCTGGCGCCGCCGCACCGGCTCAGGCCTCGTCGATGATGAGGATCAAGAGGCGCCTGGGGCCGTGTGCGCCGAGTTCGAGTTTCTGGCCGATATCGCCGGTGCGCGAGGGGCCGGTGATGAAATTGATCGAGCGCGGCGGGCTTTCATGCTCCTCGCTGTAGAGGCGGAGGGCGTCCTCGTAGGCGGGGACGATCCGCGAGGAGGGCAGGGCGATGATGCTGTTTTCGGGCAACCATGCGAGCAGGGTCGGGCGTTCGGGTGCGGAGGCGAGACAGAGCGTGCCGGTTTCGGCAACGCCGCTCTCGGCGATCGTCAACCCGTTCACATCCTCGTCTTCGGCGGCGCCCGAACGCACCCGCAGGAGCGGCTGGCTGTTCCAGCCCGCTTCGCCGAGCCGGGCATCCGGCGCCATGACCAGTTTCTGCGGCAGGTTGTGCAGCCTCAGCCACGCGGAAACGGCTGGCGGAATGTCACCCCAGCTCCGGACGCGCTGGACCTCGGCCTGCACCGATTGCGCGCGCTCGGTGAAGACCCGCTGGCGGTGTTCGTCGTCGCCTTGACCGCGGGCGGGCACGATATTGGGTTCGAGCGAGGCGAGATGCGCATGGACACGCTCGCGGGCGCGCGCATCCTCGTCCGGACTCCGTCCGATCTGTTCGCGGATCCGTCGCAAAATGGTTTCGCGGCTTGTGTCATCCTGCTTCATGTCACTCTCCCGCCCTTGCGCCTGTAGCGGGACATGAAGGTCGCACCCTGCGGTGCCGGCAGTTCGCGGCTCACGGTCCAGCCGCCTGCAAGCGGCATCCGCGAGAAGAAACCGTCGCGCGCCCCGAGGATGCCGAGCACCCGCATGGCGATGCCGGTCGCGAGATGGTAGAGACGCGGGCGTCTGGCAAGAAAGGCCCAGGCGGCAAGGGCGAGCCGTGCTCTGGGCGGGGTCAGTTTCCGCTCGTGCTGCTCCTCCCGCCAGTGACGCATGAGTTTGGGCAGCGGAATGCGGACGGGGCAGACTTCCTGGCACTTGCCACAGAAGGTCGAGGCATTGGGCAGGGGGTGCCCCTTGTCGATGCCGATGAATTGCGGGGTCAGCACCGAGCCCATGGGGCCGACATAGACCCAGCCATAGGCATGGCCGCCGGTGGCGAGATAGACCGGGCAGTGGTTCATGCAGGCACCACAGCGAATGCAGCGGAGCATCTCCTGAAAGGCGGTACCGAGCATCCCGCTTCTTCCATTGTCCAGCAGCACCACATGGAAATTCCGCGGTCCGTCGAGATCGCCCGCACGACGCGGGCCGGTCATGATGGTGGTGTAGGCGGAAAAATCCTGACCCGTTGCCGAACGCGCGAGCAGGCGCAGGAGCGTCATCGCATCGAACAGACGGGGCACCATCTTTTCGATACTGGTCACCACGATCTGCGTCTCGGGCACACCCTGGGTGAGTTCGGCATTGCCCTCGTTGGTGACGGTGATCGCACTGCCCGTCTCGGCGATGAGAAAATTGGCGCCCGTTATGCCGATATCGGCAGCGAAGTACTTTTCCCGAAGTACCCGTCTGGCCTCGCCGACCAGTGCCGCCGGGGCCTCGATCCGCTCGCCGCCATGGTGTTTCTGGAAGAGGTCGCGGACATCGTCCATGCTCTTGTGGATGGCCGGACCGACGAGATGGCTCGGCGGCTCGTTGGCGAGCTGGATGATATATTCGCCGAGATCGGTCTCGACCCGCTCGATGCCGTTTTCCTCGAGATGCTCGTTGAGGCCGATCTCCTCGGCGATCATCGATTTGCTCTTGGTGACCGTCCTTGCACCGTATTCATGGCAGAGCCCGAGCACGATCCCGCGCGCCTCGGCGGCATCCTTTGCCCAGTGGACATGACCGCCCGCCTCCTTCACCCGCTCCTCGAAGATCTCGAGATAGAGATCGAGATGGGCGAGCGTGTGATTCTTGATATCGCGACCCTGATCGCGCAGCGCCTCGAATTCCGGCAGGTCCGCTGCGGCCCGCGCGCGGCCGACGGGCCAGCCCTTCTCGAGCAGCTTCAGCGATCCCTGAAGCGTCTCGTCGGCCATGGCCTTTCTGGCATTGTCGGCAAAGGCGAGGGTCGTCGGCTGCATGGCTCAGTTCCCCTCGCCGATCGCGGGCCCGTCGAGATCGCCGGCGAGGACTTCGGCGACATGCCGGACACGCACCCCGGAGCCCTCGCGCCTGAGCCGGCCCGCGATGTTGAGCAGGCAGCCGAGATCGCCCGCAACCAGCGTTCCCGCACCGCTCGCCTCGACATTTGCCGTCTTGTTCGAGACCATGCGCGTCGAGATGTCCGGATATTTCACGCAGAAGGTGCCGCCGAAACCGCAACATGTCTCGCTGTCCTGCATTTCCAGGATATTCGCGCCGGCAGCGAGCAGCAATTGCCGCGGCTGCTGGCGGATGCCCAGTTCGCGCAGGCCGGAACAGCTGTCGTGATAGGTGATATCGATCTCGGCCGAATGAGCGACCTCGCCTATCTGGAGGATGTCGACCAGAAAGCTCGTAAGCTCGTGGCAGCGCTTGCTGAAGTCCCGTGCGCGGGCGAGATTCGCGTCGTTCTCGTCGAACAGCTCGGTGATGTGGGTCCGCAGCATGCCGGCGCACGAACCCGAGGGTGCGACAATGTAGTCGTAGCCTGAAAACGCGTCGAGAATGCCGATCGCAAGTTCGCGCGCGGTCTCGCGGTCCCCTGAATTGAATGCCGGCTGGCCGCAACAGGTCTGCGCACCCGGAACCTCGACCTCGCAGCCCGCATCTTCCAGCAGGCGGATGGCGGCGAAACCGACGCCCGGTCGAAACAGGTCGACGAGGCAGGTGACGAAAAGGGCGACTTTGGGCGGGCTTGCCATGTTAAGGTCCCGGTGACGAGTGAATCCGGCCGACAGGGGCGGGGTATCTCACCCGGAAGGTGTCGCCGCCTTCGGCAGCAGCACCACCATGCGGCCACGGCTCTTCATATGACCTGCCACATGTTCCGCCAAGTCGCCAGCGCCCCAGAATACATCGCCGCGGATGGCGCCGCGAATGGCACCACCGGTATCCTGGGCAACCATCAGCCGCCTGAAGACATGTTCGCCATCGGGATAGGGTGCTGTCGTATCCAGCCAGACCGGCATGCCCATGGGCCAGAACTTCCGGTCCACGGCGAGGCTGCGACCGGGCTCCAGCGGTACATTGCCGGCGCCGAGCGGTCCACTCTCGCCGGCAAGCTCGTCGAGTTCGCGGAAGAACACATAGGATGCGTTCCTGTGCATGATCTCCTCGGCCCGATCGGGATGTGCCTCGAGCCATGCCCGGATGGTCTGCAGCGACACATTTTCGCGGGTGAGCTCGCCCATCTCGATCAGGTCGCGGCCGATGGCCCGATAGGGACGGCCATTCTGGTCGGCATAGCCGACACGGATCACCTCGCCATCCTCGAGCCGGACCTGGCCCGAGCCCTGGATCTGCAGGAAGAACTTTTCAACGGCGTCATCGACCCAAAGGAAGGTCGGCGCAACATCGTCGATCGCTCCCCCGTCGATGGCGGCACGATCGGCGTAGGGCACGAGCCGTGTGCCCTCGATCCGTCCGCCGACCCGCCGGCCCTTGAAATCCTCCGAGAATGCCGAGAGGTCGACGCTGACCAGATCGGATGGCCGCTCGTGCAGGGGGACGGAATAGTGATCGTCGGGCGTGCGCGAGCCATGCAGGAGCGGTTCGTAATAGCCTGTGAACAGGCCGTCTTCCTCGTCGCCCCAGAGAACGCGATAGGCCTGGAAATGAGTTTCGAAATAGACCCTGGGATCGCTGGCGAAGGCAAGATCGGCGCACACGCCCTGCCAGTGCTCCACCCGACCGGCAAGGCCCCAGTCACGATTCGCGTCCATCCCGGCGATGCGTTCGCAACTGCGGGCGAAGGCGCGAAGCGTTTCGGCTGTTCCGTTATCGTCACGCCAGCCCTCGATCTCGCTGAACGAGACGGGCTCGAGCTCCGGCGTCGCCGGTTCTTCGGCCGTCCGGTCGGTATCGCTGCAGGCCGCCAGCGCGACAAGAGCAGGGACGGCAATGACCAGGGCTGCGAGACGTTTCGCTCCGGCACCCGTTTTCGAGCTGGCGACCCTCGACATCTCAGGGGGCGCGCGTCTCGACGAGGCCCCAGTTGGGATCGCTGCTGCGGGTATCGCGCTCGAAGGTCCAGAGATCGGTCAATTCATCGATCTGTGCCGGATCGCCATCGATGATGGTCCCATCCTGATCCTTGAGCAGGTTGATCTGTTCGGACACGAACCGCACGGTGACCCGTGCGACATGTCCGTCGACGAGATGCGCCGCGAACAGTTCGGCCTTGCGGATCGACACGAGTTCGAACTGCATCGTCTGGCCCTCGGCCTCGCGTTCGTCGATCACCGAAGCGAA
>JAGREZ010000501.1 GCA_020446285.1 Geminicoccaceae bacterium | reverse complement strand
TGGGGAACCTTCGTTCGCGCCGTGTTCGCATCCGACGGGCTGGTGCCGAGCGACCATCCCTCGTCACGCGCCCTCGCGCGCGGCATACGGCTCTACGGACAGATCGGCGTCATCGGCTATTTCTTCCTGAACGCCGCGGGCCGGCTCGGACTGCCCAACGTGATCGTGCTCTTCTTCTTCCACATCCTGTTCTTTCTCGTCGCCGTGGGACTGGCCGTCACGGTCATGCGCATACGCGAATGGACGGCGACATGGCTGCGTGCCCACGCGGAGAAGAAGGAAGCGCCGCTCACCCGCTTCCTGCCGATGCACTTCATCTCCCAGACCTGGCACTACTGGGTCGTCGGCCTGATCGCGCTCTTCTATCTCGTCTGGGCGCTGCGCATTCCCGGCGGATTCGTCTTTCTCACCCGTGCCACCGTTCTGACCGTCGCCATTCTCGTCGGCGCCCGCCTCCTCCTCCTCTGGATCGACCGGCATTCCAACGTCGCCGCACCGATCGTCGCCGAGGCCGACGAATATCTCCCCGGCGTCTCCGAGCGCGCGACCCGCTACGCCAATCCGCTGCGCATCCTCCTTCGCGTCACCGTCCATGTCGGTCTCGTCCTCGGCCTGCTCGAGGTCTGGGAGACGGGCGCGATCGAATGGCTCAGCACCGACACGGGCCAGGCCCTCACCGCCAGACTCATCTCCCTCGCACTCATCGGCGTGAGCGCGCTTCTCATCTGCGAGGGCCTTGGCCTTTTGACCGAACGCCTCAATGCGGCGGTCGACGCCCAGGGTTCGCCGCGCTATTCCAACCGCGCGCGCACACTCGCCTCCATCGCCAAGAATGTGGCGATCGCACTCGTGGTCGTCGGTGCGGTGATGCTCGGTCTGAGCGAGGTCGGGGTCGATGCCGCAGCCCTTCTCGCCGGTGCCGGCGTGGTCGGTCTGGCCATCGGTTTCGGCTCGCAACGGCTGGTGCAGGACCTCATCAACGGCCTCTTCATCCTCCTCGGCGACACGCTGCGGGTCGGCGATGTCGTGGATGTCGGCGGCAAGTCGGGCGTGGTCGAAAGCATCACCATGCGCACGGTGGCACTGCGAAGCTATGACGGGGCGGTGCATACCGTGCCCTACAGCTCCATCGACACCATCACCAACATGACCAAGGATTTTTCCTACGCGGTGCTGGAAATCGGCATCGCCTATCACGAGGATGTCGACAATGTCATGCAGGTGATGAAGGAGGTGGACGCAGCACTTCGCCGCGAATGGCCCTACCGGCGGACCATTCTGCGGCCGCTCGAGATCGCCGGCGTCGACGCGCTCGGCGATTCGTCGGTGATGATCAAGGCGCGTTCGATGGTGCGCGCGGGCGAGCAATGGGGCGTGCGCCGGGAAATGATCCGAAGACTGAAGAAACGCTTCGACGAACTCGGCATCGAGATACCCTTTCCCCATCGCACACTCTATTTCGGCACCGACAAGGACGGCAACGCGCCGCCGCTGTTTATCGAACAGCACAGAAAGGCTATCCTCGAAAACGTCAGTGAGCCGGCGGAACAGAAAAGTTGAGAAGATCCTGCGCGTTGACGGTGGCCTTCGTGCTTTCGGGACTGTTATCCGGTTGCCTCGGTTTCGGCTCGTCGCAAGACGATATCGAAGACGGCCTGCCGCCGGCACCGAAGGGGATTCCCTATCAGGTACAGGTGGAGCCCGCCGAGGGCTCGAGCCTGGAGGACGATGTCACCTCCTACCTGCTGGCGGCATCACAGGCCGCCCAGCAGACGGACCTCGAACCGTCGAGCCTCTTCGTCCTTCGCCGCCGTGCCGGCAATGATCTCCAGCGGCTCGAGACCGCGCTGCGCGCACAGGGGTATTATGAGGGGTCGGTGAAATTCCGCATCGACGAGCGGGACGAGAGCGACGGTGCCGAGGGCGACGGTGACGCCCCGGAACCCGCCGGCGACGAAGGCAATGAAGCCGGCGAAGCGAGTTCCGGCGACGACCTTTCGACACTCGTCAGCGGACCGGCGACCACGCTCGTCTACGAGGTCTCGCCCGGCCCGCGTTTCGTCTTCGGCAAGCGGTCGCTCGATATCGACGGCGATCCCGGTTCATGGAAACCGCCGCATCTCGGCAAGCTCGATCTCAAGACCAGGGAACCCGCCATCGCGCAGAAGGTGCTCGATGCGGAAAGCGAACTCGTGCGCTCGGCCCGGCAGAACGGTTTTGCCTTCGCGAAGATCGCCGACCGCAAGGCGACGGTCGATTTCGACACCCGGACGATGGATGTCGCGCTGACCCTGGAAACCGGCAGGCCGGCCTTTTTCGCCGAACCCCGCTTTCAGGGGATCGACGGCATCGACGAGAGCTTCGTTCGCGGACGTGTCCCGTTCGAGGCGGGCGAGCCGTTCGACTCACGCAAGCTCGAGCGGGCACGCGAGCGGCTGATCGACACCAACCTGTTTTCGACGGTCAAGATCACCTCGGGAGAGACGGCCGACAGCGACGGGCGCGTGCCGGTCGCCATCGAGGTCACCCAGCGCCGCCACCGCACGATCGGCGCCGGCGTCGGCTATCTCTCCGGCGAAGGCCCCAACGCCCGCCTGTTCTGGGAACACCGCAACATTCTCGGCGCCGGCGAACTGTTCAACATCGAGGCCTATGGCTCGCCCAACACCCAGCAGGTCGAGGGACGGATCAAGAAGCCGGACTTCATCATGGTGGATCTCTCGCTGATCGGCGAAGCCTCGCTGAGCTCGGAGGACACCGATGCCTATGACAGCCAGTCCATCGGCGCCGCCATCGGTCTCGAAAAGGTCTTCAACAAGCATGTCACGGGATCGCTCGGCGTCGCCTATCGCTACGCGACGATCAAGGAGGACGGCAAGGACGAGGACACATACGGGCTGTTCTCGATACCGGGCACCCTCGCCCTCGACTACAGCGACAATCTGCTCGACCCGAGCGAAGGATGGCGGCTCGACCTTTCCTCCGCACCGTTCTGGGATACGCTGGGCGCCGGCACGACCTTCCTCAAGAGTCGTGCCGTGCACACCCGCTATTTCCCCATCTACAACCAGCCCCGGCTGATCTTTGCCCTGCGCGGAAGCGTCGGTTCGATCTTCGGCGCGGAACGCGAGGAGATCGCTCCGGACGAGCGCTTCTATGCAGGCGGCGGCGGATCGGTACGCGGCATTCCCTATCAGCTCGCCGGTGACCTGCGCGACGGCGAGCCGTCGGGCGGGCGTTCGGTCCTCGAAGGCAGCGCCGAGATCCGCTGGCGGGCATTCGAATCGGTCGATCTGGTGACATTCACGGATGCGGGCAGTGCTTTCGAGGAGGTCGTTCCGACCCTCGAACACAATCTGCAGGTCGGCGCCGGCGTCGGCTTCCGCTACATCACCCCCGTGGGTCCGTTCCGCTTCGACATCGCCGTTCCGGTCGATCGTCGCAAAGGCATCGACGACGCCTTCCAGTTCTATATCAGCATCGGCCAGGCTTTCTGAAAGCCGGCATCGCAGACAAGAGCGACCCGGACGGATGAACCGATCCTGAACAAACCATAACGGCGGCATCCATGGAAAATTTACACTTTCGCCCCTATCTTGTGCGAGATTGACCCCCTCGGGTCACCCCTCCCCGGAATCGAAGGCTTCGATGATCGCAGGAATCGGTCGTGCATTGCTGTTGTTTCTGCTGCTCGTCATCGTCATGGCCGGCGTGGCCTTCGGCGTGCTGCAGACAAGGTTCGCCAAGGACAGGATCGCGCAATTCGCCGAGGAAGCGCTGACGAATGGCGATCAGTCGGCGCGGATCGAAGGGCTCGGCGGTTTCCTGCCGTTCGACATCCGGGTCGAGCGGTTCGCGCTGTCCGACAGGGAGGGCGTCTGGCTCGAGGTCGATGATGCGAGACTCGAGGTCTCGCCGACCAGACTCGTTTCCCGCGAACTGCTGATCGACCGGATCACCGCCGCGCGCGTCGCCGTTCACCGCCAGCCGGATCTGCCGCCGGCGGACGAGGAGGAGCCGGCCGAACCGTTCGCCCTTCCCGAGCTTCCCGATCTGCCGGAAAGCCTGCCGGTCGGGCTTCGGGCCGAAAGGATCGGCGTCGAACGGATCGAACTCGGTGAACCCGTGATCGGCGAGGCGATGCAGCTTGCGTTCCATGGCAGGGTGACGACGTCACCCGCCCGCGAGCGGGTCGATCTCCACCTCGATGTCGATCGAACCGACAGGGAGACCCTTGCAGCCACCATTGCCCTCGGCGTCGACCTGCCGGGCGAGACGATCGGCATCGACGTG
>JAGREZ010000500.1 GCA_020446285.1 Geminicoccaceae bacterium | reverse complement strand
AATTCATCATGTCCGGCTTGTCGATGGGAATGACCGCACCCTGGATCTTGTCGGCGAGGCCCGAGAAATAGTCATACCATTTGGGGATGTAGCGAAGCTGACCACCCATTCCGGCGACGAGCTTGCCATTGTCGTTGACCTCGATTTCGGCGAGTTCCCCGGCATTCTCGGCGATGAGTGCGGCGAGCCTGCGCATCAGCGCGCCCCGCTCGCCCGGATGCATGCGCCGCCATGGGCCATCCTCGAAAGCTGTGCGCGCAGCGGCCACCGCCCGGTCGGCATCGGCTTTCGAACCCCGCGGGATTTCCGCCCAATCCTCCCCCCTGAACGGATCCAGGCTCGCGAAGGTCTGCCCGTCTGCGGCATCGACCCTTTCGCCATTGATCAACATCTGGAACCTGCGCATGGACTCCTCCCTTGTCTGCGTCGATCTGACGACGCGCGGACGAGTTAGTCAATCGAAGTGAAGCGATCCCTGTCCGCAGCACCCCTGCGCCGGGCAAGAACCTCCTCGAACAGTTCCTCATAGCTCCGCGCGCAGTGTTCGATGAAATAGGACTCGACGATCTCCCGGTTGCGCACACCCATCCGTCGCCGTTCGCCGGGTGATTCAGCCAGTTTCCGCAAGGCTTCGACAAATCCGTCATGGTCGCCAACACCGGTCAGCCGCCCCGTCTCGCCATCGCGCAGGAAGTCGGTCTGACCACCGCGATCGTGGCAGACCACGGGAAGGCCGCAGGCCATCGCCTCGAGGAAAACCAGGCCGAAGCCCTCATGCTGCGATGTGGAGGCGAATATGTCGGAGATGCCGAGCAGGCTGTATTTCTCGGCGTCGCTGACCGAACCCGCAAAGCGGACGCGCCGGCCGACACCCAGCCGTCCGGCGCATTCGGCCAGTTCCGGCTGCATGGGTCCGTCGCCGATCACGATCAGGCGCACCCGTTCCGGAAGGTCTGGAAGCATGGCGACGAGGCGGTCGACCGATTTGCGCGCAACGAGACGACCGACCGTGACGATGACGATATCGCTTTCGGAGAGGCCCCAATCCTCTCTCCGCGCATCGCTTGGCGGCGGCCGTTCGATGCCGAGCGGGATGCGGATCGTCGCGAGTTCGGGCGCGTAGAACGCCCGCGCGCGGCGGGCGGTATCCCCGGACTGGGCGACGACGCGATCGGCACGGCGCATGAGCGAAGCGATCCACCACCGCAGCAGCGGGTGCCGGTGCGGCGATGTCCACTTGCTCGGATCGTAGAGATCGCCGCCATGAACCGACAGGATGTTGGGACATCCGGCCTCGCGCGCGAGCAGGTCTCCGACCGGACCCGATGGCAGGGCGAAGTGGGTATTGACGATATCCGGCCGGAAACGCTTCACGACCTCACGTCCGCACCGGATTCCCTGAACGGCAAACCCGATCAGGGAGATCATGCTCGCAGCTTCGAGATGCCGCCTGAGGGGTACGGACACACGGTGGATCGATACGCCGTTTCGGACTTCCTCGGCCGCGAGATCGAAACAGCGCGACGTAATGACCGCGACTTCATGGCGCCGTGCCAGTTCCTCGGCCAGCATCGCCGTGATCACGCTGCCGCCACCACCAACCGGCGGATACTCGTAGTTGCAGACGAGAATCTTCATCGCAGGATGCAGCGCGAGAGCCATCGGAAGGAATCTCCGTATCCGGCGCCTGCAATCGCTGATTTGTGCGGTGAGCGGGTGAACATGGTCGTTTCGGTTCCGACAGGACGGCACCGGGCAAGTTAGGACAACCGGGCCTTCATGCAAGCCCCGGTTTGGTGAGATTGAACGCCTCTCGCTTCATGAGCGTGCGTCTCATGGCCCCTGATGGTGTTCCGACCTTGTCAGCGGATCGAGAGAGAGAATTGCGGAAATTGCGACGGCCCCGCGCACGAAATGGGAAATCCCGGGAATCCGGCAGGTTAGAGCCGGGATCTTGTCGCGCCGGTCCGAAACGATACATCGCCTCCCATCCCGCGAGGGCCTGTGTCCGGCCGTCCACAGTCACGCCATTGCGCGTCCCTGCGGCCGGACTGTGGCGCAAGCGGCACGTCTGGCGTTTTCCGAAAACAGATGGTTCATCCGGTGTTTTCGAATTATCGCCAATATGCTCCGATAGCGTTGTTGCGCATCGTCTTTCGCGGCACGGGGATCGGGGTTTCCGCCGCTTGGGCCGGCTGCGCATCGTTCCTCGAAACATGGCCCGGCCGTCGTGGCCGGGAGAATGGACCGGAAGGCGAGATGACGACCACGACACGGCAACTTGCCGAAGTCGCAGATCATGTAAACGAGCTGCAAAAGCGCATACTCGAGGTTGTGTTCGAGCCGGCCGCGCGCAAACGGCTGCGTCTCTTCACGGCGCGAGAGGCCGCGCGCTGGATCGGACTGAGCGTGCCACGCCTGCGTGACGTATGCGAACAGGAGAACCTCGTGCCGCAGGAACAGCGGCGCATGAGCAGTCGCGGCGGTCTGTTGCTGAGTGCCGCGCAGATCGGCGACATTCGCCGGCACATGGCGAAATCCAGCCCCCGCAGCATGCGCTATCGCCCCGGACGCCATACCGGCGAAACCTGTCAGGTGATCGCGTCGATGATCTTCAAGGGCGGCACCGGCAAGACGACACTTGCCGTTCATCTGGCGCAGTATCTCGCCCTGCGCGGCTACAGGGTGCTTCTCGTCGATCTCGATCCGCAGGCTTCCGCGACCACCCTTTTCGGCCTGAATCCGTCACAGGACGTTGCCGACGACGCCACCTTCTACGGCCATGTCTCGGGCGATCGCCGCTTCGCGGAACTGCCGATCGAGACCTACTGGCCCGGCCTCGACCTCGTGCCCGCCAATCTCGCTCTGGCGCTGACCGATTTCGAAATCGCCGGACGGGCCAAGTTGCAGGCGTCATTGCCGATCCACGATTATCTTCGACGCGGCCTCGACGAGGTACGCGAGAATTACGACGTCATCCTGCTCGACTGTCGCCCCGACCTTGGAATGAGCACGCTCAATGCGCTCGTCGCCGCCAGCGGCATCTTCGTGCCGGTCACCATGAGCCAGCTCGATATCGCCAGCATGGGCGAGTTCTTCCGTTTTTCCGCCTTTCTCCTCGAACAGCTCCACGAACTCGGTGTCGAGGAAAGCCATCTCGATCTCGATTTCGTCCGCCTGATCGTCAACAGGTTCGATCCGGGTCAGGCGGCACAGGCGCAGTGCCATCACTGGATGCTCGCGCGCATGCCCGACCAGGTCGTTCGCACCACCATGTTGCAGACGGCGGCACTCGGCCACGCCGGTTCGCAATGGCAGACACTCTACGAATACGAACCGGACGAAGGACGCCGCCGCGCCTATAACCGGGCACTCGAGGCGCTCGATGCACTGTGCCTCGACCTCGAGACCATTCTCTGGGGGGCCTGGGGTCGCCGCAGCCTGCCCAACCGCAACCGCCAGCCTCAGGAAAGTGTCGCCGATGTCACAGCGTAAACGCCCGAGGGATCTGCGTGCCGGCCTTGCCGACATCTATGCGGCAAAAACCCCGGC
>JAGREZ010000499.1 GCA_020446285.1 Geminicoccaceae bacterium | reverse complement strand
GTATCGTCGGCCATCGGCGGGCGAATTCTCCTGATCGATGACCGTTCCGCCGCCGATGCCGTCGCTGCCGATGCCGGCGAACTGCTCGCCCGCGCGCCTGAACGCCTCATCCGTTCGATCATGATCGAGACATGTTCCGGAGAAGAGGAACCCGGCGCCTCCGGCCGGCCCTTGCGGATCGAACAGTTTTCCCGCGCAAGCGGCGAGGTCCTGGTCCAGTCGCAGCGGCCCGGCAACTGGCTTCGGGTCACCAACAGGAACCCGGCGATCGCTCTCGAGGAGATCGATTCGGCGGTCGGGGAACTGCTCGACAGCTTTCCGGGCGGGCGCAAACCGCGTGCGGCGATCCTCTACGGGTCGGTGGATCGCGGGCATGCCCTCTTTGGCCCGGCGGTCAGCGAGGCAAGCCGGGTGCAGGCGGCGCTGGGCTCCGTTCCGCTCATCGGCCTGCGCACATCCGAGGAACTCCATGGCGGTGAACTCGCATGCGGGACGGCTGTACTCGCCCTCATCGGGTGATATCAAGGAAGCGGATGCCGCCCGGAACAAGACGGACGGGCTATCGCGGGGAGGTGTGCCGAAGGTGAGCAGAACGTATCCGGAAAGGCCGATCGTCGGCATCGGCGTGGTCGTCGTGCGCGACGGTCGGGTCCTGCTGATCCAGAGAGGCAAGCCGCCGAGGCGAGGGCAATGGTCATTGCCGGGTGGCGCGCAGAAGCTGGGCGAGACCGTTTTCGAGGCGGGGAAGAGGGAGGTTGCCGAGGAAACCGGGCTCGAACTCGATCACATCCGGCATCTTTGTGTCGTCGATATGATCGACCGCGACGACACCGGCGCTGTCCGGTATCATTACACTCTTGTCGACCTCGTCGCGACGAGCATTGCCGGCGAACCGGTCGCCTCGAGCGACGCCATGGCGGTTCACTGGGCCAGTCCCGCAGAAATCGAAGCCATGGAACTCTGGCAGGAAACCCGGCGCGTCATCGCCATGGCACTCGAACAATCGGCCCCGCAGGCGAGATAGCCCTGCCTGCAGGAAACCGGTGCCCGGATTACTCCGATTCGCGTTCGGCGGAGGCGAGCACCTTGGCGAGGTTGCAGATCGCATCCTGATGCTTGCGGTGCTGGATGGCGGCAAAGTTGCGCGCGAGTTCAAGGAGCATGCGCTGTTGCGGCATCATCTCCGACTGCTTGGTCTTCTGCTCCCGCTCGGGATCGACATCCTCGAAGAAATAACCGATATCGACACCGAGTGCCTGGGCGATCTGGTAGAGCCGGCCGGCCGAAATCCTGTTGATGCCGGTCTCGTACTTGTGGGCCTGCTGATAGGTGACACCGATCAGCTCGGCCATCTGCTGCTGCGTGTATCCCAGCATGATACGACGCTGGCGAATGCGCAGGCTCACGAAATGATCGACGTCAAGCGCCCGGCTGCGACCGCCATTGTTTCGATTGGCAACCTTGTTGGCGAGCTGCGTCATAGATGAAGGTCCCTTTGCAAGAAGGCTTAGACCATGAGATTCGCGGGTCAACTAAACCGTATTTCGTTAAAATACCGGGGATTTTCTAAACTTCCAGATAAAAGAGAATTTATCATCAACCTTAATAACCAGACTATTGTTCGTTCTCTCCGCGCGTGAATGCCTCGGGCGACAGTACGCCCAGAACCGACCGGAGCGACGCGACCGCCGCGCCGGTCATGATCGTCCCATCCAATGCCGCGAGATCGAAATGATCGCGATCTCGCGAAGGTAGCAATCGGCGCAGAAATGTGCGGCCATCCTGCAATGTCAGCAAGGCATATCGCCCCAGAAAATTCTGCGGCCTGGCATCGGCGATCGTCGAGACGACGAGCAGATGGCCGTATGGAAACAGCGGTGCCATGCTGTTGTCATTGACCTCGAAAAGGGCAATCTGGCCCTCCCGAAGGTTGAGAAGGTTGGCTTTTTGGCCGCTTTCTGCCTCATGTACGACCGAGCCGGGCCCGATCGTCCCAACAACCTGCAGTTCCGTCCTGTGTGGCGACCGGCCGAAGATCAGATATTCCGGTGTGGTCCCGAGAATGTCGGCAAGCTTTGCGACGATATCCCTTGCAGGCATATATTCATCGCGCTCATAGGGGCCGATCGCCGTCTGGTGCCGTCCGATCAGACGCGCGAGTTCCGCCTGACTCATGTCCATCGCAAGGCGAAGGGTGCGCAGCCGGTTTCCGAATGAACCCATTCCCGGCAGTTGCATGTCCTTTATCCCGTGTGAAGCAAATCTACTGACTGGCTCTTATGCTAGAAGAGCGGAATGGTGGTGTCATCAGCAACTTCCGGTCACCTGGAAACACGCATTCCCTTAGTCTTCGGCGAGATTTCGAGGCGGCGTGAAGCCCCCTCGGGCGATGGTCCGGCGGTCATGCGGAGGACCGAAAGATGGCCGTCCCGCCATGCCGGTGTCATGTCCCGGTGGTGCACGGAGAGCGGATGTCCCGACTGTCCGGTGGCGTTCGCAAGCAACATTTGCGAGGGGTTTGCCCAGTCGACCAACATTCGCATCGAGGCGGCGGCGGCGATCTCGAAGGGGTTCGTGCGACTGTGGATGGCAACGTCCGGAGAGCTGCTGTCACCGTTCTTGACCGTTTCGATGGAAAACAACCTGCGGATGAGGGGGATTTCGTCGAACGGCATGTGTTTCATGACTACAGGTTGTGCCATTTCCCAGCGCCAGTCGTGGACATCCGCGCCGAAGCGGTCGCCCAGCCATCCGGCGGCCTGTCCGAGTGCATGGATGGCGCGGTCTTCACAGGTTTCGATCGCATCGTTCGTGGAAACGTCATCGCACCAGCCCTGCGACCCGGTGACGATGCGGTGCATCGCGCGTGCGCGGATCCCTTCGAAGCGGGCGAAATCGGAGCCGAGTTCGTCCGTGAGGACGGCTTTGACCAGTGCCCTGTACCAGCTTGCAAAGATGAGTGGTTCAACGGCGTCCCGATCCATTCGCCTGTTCCACCTCCGCAACCGCTCGATCAGCGGTACGAGCCGCGGCGGCGGTCCCGGTGCGTTCAGCAGAAGCGGCAGAAAATCGTCGGCGAGGGTCGAATGCGCATCGTTCTGTGCCGCGGCCAGCGTATCGGCATCGGGATCCGCTACCGCGAGCAGCTTCTCCAGCCGTCTTGCGCGGAGATCCGGATCCCAGTCGACCGCGAGATGGTAGGGGTATTCCGGGCCGATGACGGGATTGTTGGCATTGATCAGCCGGCCTGCGGGCGGATCGAGCGTATGCGGAAGGTCGGGCGACGGAATGAAGCCGGTCCAGAGCGGATCGGCAGTTCGTCCGTCGGCGGGAAGGCTGCCATCGGTCAAAGAGCGGATCGGAACCCGTCCGGCGAGCACGAGGCCGATATGGCCCGCGCGATCGGCGAAGACGACGTTCATGGGCGGTGCGTGAAAGTCGGCGAGCGCATGCCGCAATTCGTCCGGGTTGCGTGCGCGGGCGAGGTCGAATCCGGCTTCGATGGTCCGGTCATCCTCTTCGAGCGCCGTCCAGCGCAGGGCGACGGCATGTCCCTCGCCATGGTCGGGTGCGGCGCCGATGTCGGAGAGGATGGGGCCGTTGCGCGAAGTACGGACGCGCAGATGCTCCGGTTCGCCGAAGCGGATGCCGATGCGTTCATCCGTTATGTCGAAAGGCTCGCTTCCTTCGGCGGTGAGATAGTGATCGCTCGCCTTCGGGTCGATGCTCTCGAGGACGAGGTCCTGCACGTCCACGCCGCTTGCCGTGAAGCCCCAGGCGATATCGGCATTGCGGCCGATCACGACGAACGGCATGCCGGGGATGGTGGCGCCGGTGACGTCGAGTTCCGGGGTCCGCAGTCTCGCCATGTACCAGACAGACGGGCTGGCGAGGCGCAGATGCGGATCGTTGGCGAGCATCGCGGCCCCATTTGCGCCGGCTTCGGCACTCACCGCGAAGATGTTCGAGCCGAGGCCGGGCGTCGACTGCGCGTCGGCGAGTTTCAATACCCGGTCGAAGGCGTCGGATGCCCCGTCGAAGCGGGCCCTGTCGATACCGGCAGGGATGCTCACCGGGCCGCCCGTTTCCCCGCGAGGCATGAGATCCGCGAGCGCATCGCCATCGAAACGCCGCATGAGCCGTGCGCGCAGGGCTTCGTCGGCCCAGTTCTTCGAAAGATCGAGCGCCATCATGCGCGGCCAGACGAGGCTGTCGGCCACCGTCCAGGGTTCCGGTTCGTGCCAGAGAATCTGGAATTCGGGTGGCAGGGGATGAGCCCGGGTTTCGAGGAAGGCGTTGATGCCGTCGGCATAGGCCTGAAGCAGATCGACCGTATCCGCATCGAGGATGGCGACGGAAGCCAGCGCGCGCCGGTAGAGACCGAGCGTACGCATGAAACGATCGATGCCGAGCGTGCGCTCGCCCAGCAGTTCGGACATGCGCCCGGCGGCGACGCGCCGGTTCAGCTCCAGTTGCCAGAGCCGGTCCTGGGCATGGGCGAAGCCCACCGCGAAATAGGCGTCGCGCTCCGATCCGGCAAAGATATGCGGAATGCCGAGCCGGTCCCGCTCGATCACGACGGGAGCATCGATACCGTCGACCCCGATCGAACCTGCATGCTCCGGCAGCGACGCCCGAAAGAGCCAGACCAGAATGCCGGTCGCGACCATGATGAAGACCAGGAGGATCGACGCGATGCGCCGCAGGCGGCCCATCGTTCAGGCCGACAGGATCCCGCGCGCACGCAGATCATTCTCGAGAGCCTCGGGCGCGTGGAACAGATGGGTCTGGAAACCGAGGCGATCCGCCGTTTCGATATTGGCTTTCGAATCGTCGATGAAGAAGCACTCCTCGGCCCTGCAGCCGCTCTTTTCGAGCAGGTGACGGAAGATCGGCTCGTGCGGCTTGATCATGCGGAGTTGGCCGGAAAGGAAAATGGTCTCGAAACGGTCGAGAAAGCTGTAGGGGTCGGTGTGCCGGATGAGCGGAAATGTCTCTGCCGACCAGTTGCTCAGCGCGAGAAGGCGATATCCGCGTTCGTCGAGCTGTTCGAGCAGACGCACGGTGCCGTCGATGGGGCCGAGAATGGTTTCGATCCAGCGTTCATGGTAGGCGCGGATGAGATGTGCCTTGTCGGGATGCTCCACCGACAGCTCTTCGACGGCCTCGGCAAACGGTTTGCCGGCATCCATCTGCGCGTTCCATTCATGGACGCGAACGCTGTTCAGGAATGCAGCGATCTCCTCGTCGCTGTCGAGAAGCTTGCGGTAGAGCGCATAGATGTCCCAGCCTATGAGGACATTGCCCAGATCGAAAACCATGGTCGGTTGCATATTCGCGCGCTCCACATTGAATGGGCCCGCACTCTATCAACACACTGCCAAGGGTGGAAGATGAGCCGCAGTCAGGCGAGCGCGGCCGTGGCCTTCATGGCAAGGCTTTCGTCGCGCTTGGCGATCCACAGATCGAGCATTCCGGAATCGTCGCGCGAGCAGCAGGCGGAAAAGCCGTCTCCGACAAAGACCGGCTGCACGGCCCTGAAATCGAACTGCTTCAGCCTGCTCCCTGCGAATTCGCGGCGAATGAGCTCGAAGAGGAAGGTCGCGAGCAGGGGGCCATGGACGATGAGTCCGGGATAGCCCTCGACCTTCGTCACATAGTCCTTGTCATAGTGGATACGGTGACCGTTGTAGGTCAGTGCCGAATAGCGGAAGAGCAGGACTTCGTCGGGGTCGTGATCGATGACGATCTGCGCAGCGCCGGGCGCCCGTGGCGGCTCACCGGCCATGGCACCCTGCGCCTCGCGATAGACGACGTCATGCTCCTCGGTCACACGGCCGTTGGCACCCTCGATCACATATTCGACGAGCACGAAGACGAGCTTGCCCGTGCGGCCGATCTTGGGGGTGATCTTCCTAACGGTGGAGCGGCGTACCACATCCTCGCCAACCGTCAGCGTGCCGTCGAACCGCAGGCGTCCCCCGGCCCACATCCGTCGCGGCAGCTCGATGGGCGGCAGGAATTCGCCGCGCTTTCGGTGGCCGTCGCTGTTGGTGTCGCGCACATGCACGGCATCGAGACCGTAGAGATGGTGCCAGAACGGCGGCAGCGGCTCGCCTTCGTCCGGTGCCCGATCCTGACCGAGCGCATTTGCGAATGCGGTCGCCGACCATGGAGTCAGGCGATACCGGTCGGTGCGCTCCCGATCGAGCCAGTCGGCGAAATCCTGCATCGGCGTTTCCCTGTTCCTGTCAGGCGGCAATGGCCCTTTCGATGTCCTCGATCAGATCTTCCACATTTTCGAGGCCGACGGAAAGCCTGACGTAATTGTCGCCGATGTCGAGTTCGGCGCGTTCGGCTTCGCTCAGTTTCGAATGGGTGGTTGTCGCCGGATGCGTAAGGAGTGTTTTCGCATCGCCCAGATTGTTGGAAATGAGGATGAGCTCGAGCGCGTTCATGAAGCGGAAGGTGCGTTCCTTGCCGCCCTCGATATAGAAACCGAGCAGCGTGCTGCCGCCATCCATCTGCCGTGTTGCCAGTTCGTATTGCGGATGGCTTTCGAGGCCCGGATAGATCACCCGCTCAATGCCGCCGAGCCCTTCGAGATGTCGCGCGAGCCTCGTTGCACTCGCGACATGCCGCTCGACGCGCAGATCCATTGTCTCCAGTCCCTTGAGCAGCACCCAGGCATTGAACGGCGAGAGGCTCGGGCCGGTATGCTTCATGTAGGGATGCAGCTGGTTCTCGTGGAAGTCCTTCGAACAGAGGACGATGCCCCCCAGACATCGCCCCTGGCCGTCGATATGCTTGGTCGCGGAATAGGCAACAATGTCGGCGCCGAGTGCGAGCGGTCGCTGCAGCATCGGCGTGGCGAACACATTGTCCACCACCACCTTCGCACCGGCGTCATGCGCCATGCGGCTGACCGCCTCGATATCGACCAGTTCCAGCGTCGGATTGCCGGGTGTCTCGAAGAAGACGAGATCGGTCGGCACGCTCAGGGCTTCCTTCCATGCGGCAAGGTCCCGCCCGTCGACCAGGACGATCTCGACGCCGAAGCGCGTGAGAATGTCGGTGAGGATGTAGCGGCAGGAGCCGAACAGCAGGCGGGCCGCGACGACGCGCATGCCCGAGCGCATCTGGCACATGATCGCGGCATGAACGGCGGCCATGCCGGAACCGGTGGCGCAGGCGGCCTCCGCTCCCTCGAGCGCCATCATCCGTTCCTCGAACGTCCGCACGGTGGGATTGCCGTAGCGGCTGTACATGAAGCCCTGATCACGATCCTTGAACCGGTCCTCGGCCTGTTCGGCGCGTTCGTAGATGAAGCCCGACGTCATGTGGATCGGCTCGGCCGTCTCGCCGAACTGGGATCGTTCGATGCCCCCGTGGATCAATTCCGTCCGCGGACCGCGCCGCTTGTTCATGTCCTGTGCTCCCGACACAAAAAACCCCGGCCTGACGGCCAGGGCGTTTCTCGCGTCCCGACCTTTTAGCGACTTCTTTAACGTGGCACGCAAGCCGGCCGGCCCAAATCACCACGGACTGCCTGCTTAGCGCCCGTCATCCGGGCGGTCAACCCGCAGGTCCGCGCCGCAGGTCCGCGCCGATGGCATCGCCGATCCGGGCGAAACCGTCCCGTCGCAGCAGGGCGTCGAGTTCGTCCAGCATCCGGACGATGGCGAATGGACCCTGATAGACGAAGGCCGTGTAGATCTGCACGGCGGTGGCTCCGGCGCGGATCCTCTCATAGACATCGGCGCCGCTCGCAATACCTCCCACGCCGACGAGATCGATTCGTCCGCCGACACGCGCGGCCGCCCGTCGAAGTGCCGCGAGTGCCAGGGGACGAAGCGGCCGGCCGCTGAGACCGCCGGTTTCGGTGCTATGGCTTCCGCAAAGCCCGTCGGGACGGCTGACCGTCGTGTTGGAAACGATCATGCCGTCGAGGCCGTATTCGAGAACAAGGTCGGTGATGACATCGATTTCCT
>JAGREZ010000067.1:5516-15560 GCA_020446285.1 Geminicoccaceae bacterium | reverse complement strand
CGAAATCCACGAGGCCGAGAAGGCGGAGGCGGAGGTTGCGAACGAAACGGCACCCCCACCATCACAGGGCGAGAATGCCCCGCCGGAATCCACATCATCGGAGACCGGACGGCCGGACTCCGTATTACCGGAATCCGCCCCGCCCGATTCCGCACCACCGAAAGCCCAGAGCCCACCACCCGACGGCTGAGCCACCCATCCACCTGCCGGAACCCCGCCCGCGACGGAGCATCCGCCCTGCGGGTCCTGTGGCATGAACATTCCACATTTCGGGATTGATGCCATGTAGGTAGCGTTCGGTCGAGGCAGAAATACCGCCCGGCCTTCATGATGCGCTCGGCCGCGAAGGTCAGCATCTCGCGCAGAAGACCACCAGCAGCTTGCTTCTCTGCAAGCTCGACAAGCGCCATTCTCTCTTCGGCCATCCTCGTCTCCGTTCCCGGTTCCAGGAGTTACAACCCAAACCGTTTCCGAAGATCGGCGATGACCGCCAGCGTCACCCACGGCCGCGCGCGGCCTCCTCTACACCACCACCACCACGGACACTGCCACGGAAGCCGAAGGACGATCCACACGGGCCACGGCCGCGACCGACCCATCCTGCAAGCCGCCGGATTCTGTCGTTTTACCTCGCGATGCCCTGCGGGCAGTAGTTAAAACCCATGGCGTGCGCCTGTCGTCTGGGTATTGCAATCGCTTCAGCCGTGTCTCCGAAACCGGCCGGTCGGACCGCGCCGGCGACCGCTGGAGTCGTCTGTCGGCGACATTCGCGGGCTGCGGGGACCCCATGGCCACGCATGGGCGAGTGGCGGGCGACGTATGCGGCGGCCAAAACACGCCGTCCCCAATTTGCCGGATATCGGGGGATACCTTCCGGCATGGTTGGCGGGCTTCGTCGGCATTCTGCAGGGCATCGCGGTTTCGACAAAGCTGCCACGGGCAAATGAGGCCCGCGGTTCGGGTCTGCCGTTCCGGTGTTGCCGTCGCGTCGGCCGCACCACCGAAATCGCATTCCGCCGGCGACCGTCAGCTGCACCCGCCGGACTTCCCTCGCGCAGGTGGTCGGGTAGTCGACCGGTACGCCAAGGCTCTTCTCAATTGGATGGTAGGGCCTGAACGGTCAGGAGAGGCGGAGAGTCAAAGCGATAGAGACAGTTTCCCGATACCGCCTGATCGGGAAATTCTAGTGATCGTCCGCGGTGGTCAGGTGGTTGCGTAGGAGGACGAGGGAGATGCGGCGGTTGCGTGGGTCGTTCGGGGCTTCCTCGAGCAGGTGCTCGCTGTCCGCCTTGCCCACCACTTCGGCGATGCGCCTGGGATCCAGCCCGGCATTGACGAGTGCCTGCCTCGTCGCGTTGGCGCGTGCCGAGGACAATCGCCAATTGTCATTATCGACGCCGGGCGCGAAGGGGCGCGAATCGGTGTGGCCGCGAATGGAGAGCTTCTGCGGCAGGTTGGCGATCGCCCTGACGACGACGTCGATGAGCTTTTTCGTGTGATCGAACATCTCGGCACTGCCGCCCGGAAACATGGCGGTCCGGGCCTGGTCGACGATCTGGATGCGCAGGCCGTCCTCGGTCTTGTCGATCTGCAGGCTGTCGGCATACTCGGCGAGTTCAGGCGTGCTGTTGAGCTGCTGGACGATCGCCGCATTGGCCGTTTCGAACTGTTCGTCCTCGAGCCGTTCCGCCGCTGCCCGCAGCGCCTCGTCGCTGCTCATTCCCGCAAGGTCGCTGTCCATTTCCAGCGATGAGGTGGAGAGTTCCATCTCGAACGCATCCGCATCCTCGTCGGACCGGCTCGGCTGGGCCATGCCCGGCATGCTGAACGGCGATGAGGGCGCCTGGATCACGATCTGCTGGCTGGTCACCGTCGTGCCGTCGAGAATGCCGCCGACGCCGCCCGGCTCACCCTCGTTGGCATCGGCCTCGCTGAAATACTGCGCAAGCCCCTGCAGCGTCTCCTCACTCGAGGTGCTGAGCAGCCAGAGCATGAGGAAGAAGGCCATCATCGCCGTCACGAAGTCGGCATAGGCCACCTTCCAGGCGCCGCCATGGTGGCCATGACCACCTTCCTCGATGACCTTCTTGATGATGACCGGAGCCTGCTGGTTCGACATCTGTCAATCAGCCGGCAAGCGGATCGGCCGGCAGCTCGTTCAGCACTTCGTCGAGCTCGTGGAAAGTCGGCTGAAGATCGGACGGCACGTTGCCACGCGCCAGTTCCACCGCGATCGGCGCGGAATGTCCCTGCAGATAGGCGACGAGGCAGTCGCGGATGATGAAGTAGAATTGCCCGTCCTGCTCGTAGCACTGATTGAGGCGGGCGGTCATGGGACCGATAAAGCCATAGGCCAGATACACCCCCATGAAGGTACCGACGAGCGCACCGCCGATCATGCCGCCGAGCACTTCCACCGGCTGGTCGATCGCACCCATGGTCTTCACGATGCCGAGCACCGCCGCGACGATGCCGAGCGCCGGCAGGCCGTCGGCGATGTTCTGCAGGGCGGCGCCACGCGCGTGCAGCTCGTTGTGGTGCTTCTTGAGCTGGCGCTGCATGCAGTCCTCGACCTGATAGGGGTCGTCCATGCTCATGGTCATCATGCGCAGCGTATCAGCGATGAAATCGAGCGCGAAATGATCGTGCTGGATCTTGGCATATCGGGCGAAGAGCACGCTCTCGTGCGGATTGTCGAGATGCGGTTCGAGCGCGAGCACGCCCTTGGTCTTGAGCAGCTTGATGATCATGAACATCAGCGAGAGAAGGTCGCGATAGTCGTCCTTCTTCCACTTGGGGCCGCCGAACACATGCTTGAGATCGCCGAGAGCACCCTTGAGCACGCTGCCGCCATTGGCAATCAGGAATGTGCCGACGGCCGCACCGCCGATCATCATGAGCTCGAACGGCATCGCCTTGACGATGATGCCGAACTTGCCGCCGGCGAGGTAGTAGCCGCCGAAAACGAGCCCGATGACACAGAGAATGCCTACAATGGCGAGCATACGGATCCCAACCGAAAACGGATTTGCGGTCGGGTTGTATCAGCCGTTGGTTAACATTCGGTAAGTGCCGGGAAATGCGGGCCGCGCCGGCCTTGCGGGATGGTGTGACGATCCAGCCCGGCGTCATCACCTTGCGCCGCTTTCAGGCAGACGGAGCGACGTCCCCGGCGCAACGAAAGCCGAGATGGCTGAATGTCGCCGACCGCGCTTGCGCCATTCTCGCTTCCGGGCGATAGCGCTGGCAGTAGCTGGCGGCGCAAAGATGCGAGCCCCCCTTCGTCACATACAGCTCCGCATGATCCGGTGCCGCGCGATGGTTGCGGGCAAACGGCGTATCGGTCCATTCCCAGACATTGCCGATCATGTTGCAGAGGCCGAAGGCATTGGGCGCGAACGCATCGACCGGCATCGTGAACGGCGGACCCGCACAGCGCTCGTGCCGCCACGGAAAATCGCCGCGCCAGACATTGGCCACCGGTCGCTCCCCGGGTTCGAGCTCCCCGCCCCATGGAAAGCGCGTCGTTGCGCCCGCGCGCGCTGCATGCTCCCATTCCGCTTCACCGGGCAGCCGCGCGCCAATGAATGCGGCATAGGCTCGCGCATCGTCGAGCGAAACATGAACCACGGGATGGTCCCACCGTCCGCCGAGGTCCGATCCGGGGCCTTCGGGATGACGCCAGTTCGCACCTGGCACGAAATGCCACCATCGCCCCGGATCATCGAGCGCCACGGGTGCCGGCGTCATGACAAAGACGAGCGACCCCGCCGCGAAGAACGCGTCCGGCATGTTCGGGTGAAGATCCCGATCCGGCACCTTTTCCGCCGTAGTGACATGCCCGGTAGCATCGACAAATGCCGCGAACGCCGTGTTGGAAACCGCGAACCTGTCCAGTCGGAAGGATGCGATGTCAACCTCCATCCGAGGCCGTTCCTCGGGATAGCCATGGGTGCAGCCAATGACCGAACGGCCTCCGGAAATGGTGATGAGCGCAGCGCTTGTCACATCCGCATCCGACCGATCATCCACCCGGATCGAGCATCGAATGACCGGCGGCTATCGCACGCCTGAAGCCCTGGGTTTTCTTCGAACTGCGCAGGCGCCAGTGGAAAATCTGCTCGATCAACCCGGCACGGACCGCCGTGCATCCGGGATCGGACCAGCGATTCCTGATCTCCTGCGGATCGTCCTCCAGATCGAACAGCTGCCCCCGATCCTCGCCGAGATAGTGAACGAGTTTCCAGCGCCCCTCGCGGATCATGGTGACGAACTCGGTTTCCTCGAGGATCAGATCGTTGGCATGTTCCGCGAACACCCGCTCGCGCGACGGATCCGACGATTTCTCGAAGAACGGCCGCAGGCTCTGCGCTTCCATCCAGTCGGGCGGAGTGATCCCGGCGAGATCGAGAATGGTCGGACCGAAATCGAACAGTGCGACGAGATCGTCCACCTGCTGACTGGCGGCGATCCGGCCCGGCCAGTGAATGATCGCCGGCACCCTTGCACTGGCCTCGTACATGTTCCACTTCTGGACATGACCATGATCGCGCAGGCAGTCGCCATGATCGGAGGTGAAGATCAGAACGGTGTTGTCGAGCACACCGCGGGCTTCGAGCGCATCGATGATCTCGCCGACCTTGCGGTCGATCATGGTGACGTTTGCGTAGTAGCAGGCCCGTTGCCGGCGTTCCTGATCGGGCGTCGCCTCCCTTGGATGATACACGCCGTCTATCGCATGATTCAGGTGGCGATTTGCCAATGCCTGCAACGCAAGAGGCTGTTCGTCGAAATCGTCGGCCGGGATCGGCGGCGGCAATTCGCGTCCCTCGTAAAGCTCCAGCGCCTCTTCGGTCGGATCATAGGGCGGATGCGGACCCGGCAGACCGACCTGCAGGAAGAACGGTTCCTCGCCACGATAACGTTCGAGCCACCATCTGGCGAGATCGGCGACGAAATGGTCGGGATGGAGATCATCGGGAGCCGGCCAGACGAAAGCGCCGAGGCTCTCCTCGAAATCGTCGCGTTTCCTGTAGTTCTCGCCACTTGGCTGTTCGACCTTTCGCGTGTGGAACGCCTTGTCCCAGTTGTCGAGATAGAACGGCAGGAGCGGATGGGTGCGGTCCTTGTTCTCCACCACATGCCGTTCATGGAAACCGAACGGCTTTTCGGGCGGGAAGGTGTGCATCTTGCCGACATTGACGCAGCGGTATCCGGCCTCGTTCAGCAATTGCACCCAGCAATAGTTCCAGGGTTCGTCATTGCGGAAAACGCCGTTGGTGTGCGGATAGACTCCGCTGAACAGCGATGCCCGCGAGGGCCCGCATGACGGCGAGGTGACATACATGTTCAGGAAGCTCGTTCCCTCCCGTGCCAGACGGTCGAGATTGGGCGTGATCATGTAGTCGTAACCGTGCGCGGCGATGGTATCGTAGCGCTGCTGATCGGTGATGATGAAAACGATATTGGGTCTCTTGTTCAATTGAAAGCCCCTCCCCCCGGAACCCTTTCATCGCGCCGGCCGGTCCATGCACCGGCCCGTCTGTGCACTGGCCCGTCCGTGCACTGGAATAACGGCGGCGCGCAGCGTCAGTCGCGGACGGAGTGGCGCATCAGCCGCTCCTTCTCCCGCTTCCAGTCACGATCCTTCTCGCTCGCCCGCTTGTCATGCTGCTTCTTGCCACGGGCAAGGCCGAGCTGGCATTTGGCGAAACCGCGCTTGTTGAAATAAAGCGACAGGGGAACGATGGTCATGCCCTTGCGCTGGATCGAACCGAGCATGGAAGCCATCTCGCGGCGGCGCAGGAGGAGCTTTCGCGGCCGCCGCGTTTCGTGGTTGAAACGGTTCCCGCCGTGAAACTCCGGAATGTAGGCATTGAACAGCCAGACCTCACCGCCCATCTCGCCGGCATGGGCCTCATTGATGGTCGCGCGTCCCTCGCGCAGCGATTTCACCTCCGTGCCGGTCAGCACCAGCCCCGCCTCGACACGCTCTTCAATGAAGTAATCGTGAAATGCCCGCCTGTTCCTCGCGACATCGCGATATCGCGTTTTGTCGTTGCTCATGTTCGTTCGCTTTGCTGCAGCCCGCGCGCCGGAATGCTCAGTTTACCAGCCCGGCATGGACCATGGCCGCATCGACCCGATCCCGGCAGGCCGCGGTGGCATTGACCATGGGCAGGCGCAGCTCGTCGGCACAGCGACCGAGGCGGCTGACGGCATATTTGATCGGCCCGGGGCTCGTCTCCGAAAAGAGTGCCGCATGGAGCGGAAGGAGCTTTTTCTGGATGGCCAGCGCGTCGCCGTGCCGCCCCTCCTGCCAGGCGACATGCATCTCGGAGCAGAGACGCGGCGCGACATTGGCCGTTACCGAGATCGCACCCGCACCGCCATGGGCGAGAAAGCCGATGACATTGCCATCCTCGCCGGTGAGCTGACAGAAATCCTCGCCACACCGGGCACTCGTCTCCAGCGGCCGGACGATGTCGCCGGAGGAATCCTTGACGCCTGCGATACGCGGCAGTTCGGCGAGGCGGTCCATCGTCGCGGGTGTCATGTCGACGACCGAACGGCCGGGAATGTTGTAGATGATGATGGGAATGTCGGTGGCGTCGTGAATGGCGCGATAATGGGCGTAGAGCCCTTCCTGCGTCGGCTTGTTGTAATAGGGCGTGACGATGAGGGCGGCGTCCGCTCCCGCCTTCTGCGCGTGCGCGGTGAGCCGGATCGCCTCGTCGGTCGAGTTGGACCCCGTACCCGCAATCACCGGCCGGCGACCGTCCACCACCTCGATCGCAAGCTCGATCACGCGATCGTGCTCGTCATGCGAAAGGGTCGGACTCTCGCCCGTCGTCCCCGTCGGAACGAAGCCGTGCGTGCCTTCGGCGATCTGCCATTCGATCAGTTCACGAAGCGACGCTTCATCCACCGACCCGTTGCGGAAGGGCGTGATCAGCGCCACAATCGATCCACGGAACATCGTGTTCCACCTTGCGTGTTAAAACATCATTCACTTCTGCCGCACCATAATGATCGCAACCACCGCCGGCAAGGCGGCGAAACTCCTCTCACGGTCAATGAACGCTTCATGAGATCGACCATCAACGGCACGTTCAGGTTTCGGTTCGCAACGCTCCTCGCGTTCGCGCTGCTGCTGGCGCCCGGGGTTCCGGCCGGCGCCACGCCCGACGACGACCGGCATCATCTGCATCGTGTGGTCAAGGCTCTGTCCGCCGGGCAGCGGGACCTGGCACAACGCCATGCGGCGATGCTCGCAGCGCCGGCTCTCGCGGACTATGTCCACTGGCGGCTGCTTCTCGATCGTGAGACCGATCATCCGATTGCCGCCTATGCGGGCTTCATCGAGAAGCATCCGCTCTGGCCCCGTCTCGACAATATCCAGGTCCGGATGGAAGAAGCCATCACCCTCGGCGGCAGCGAGGAAATCGCCCTGCGGGTGCTCGACACGCGCGGACCGCGGACCGGAAGCGGCCACATCGCGCTTGCCATCGCCTGGCAGGCGGCCGGCCGCGACGATCTCGCCCGCGACCTGATCCGCCATCTCTGGAGTCATCAGGAACTCGACGAGGGGCTCGAAGAGATCATTCTGGAACGTTTCGCATCAATCCTGCGTTCCGGGGACCACGAAGCACGTCTCGACTTCCTTCTCTGGGAAAGGCGCGGCAGCGCCGCGCGACGGATGTTCCGCCATGTCTCGACGGGTCACCGCCAACTCGCGGAAGCCCGTCTCGACCTGCAGGGCATGCGGCCCGGCGTGGACGGTTCGATCAACCGCGTCCCGCGCGATCTCCGCGACGATCCCGGCCTGACCTTCGATCGCATGCGCTGGCGGCGGCGCAAGGGACGGGATGCGGATGCCCGGGAAATCCTGCTCGATCCGCCGGACGATCTGGTCGATCCGGGGGTCTGGTGGAACGAGCGAAAATACCAGATCCGCGAAATGATCGACGACGGCCAGTTCGGCCGGGCCTGGCAGCTCGCGCGCAGGCACGGCCAGAGCGAGGGCCTGGCCTTCGCCGAAGCGGAATGGCTCGCGGGCTGGCTGGCCCTGCGTTTCGCCGGCAAGCCGGCCGAGGCGCTTGCCCGGTTCGAGTCCCTCGCAAACGGCGTGTCGACACCGATCAGCTCGGCACGCGCGGCCTACTGGGCGGGCCGTGCGGCCGCGGAGCTGGGCCGCGGCGAGGAAGCCGAATCATGGTACGTCACCGCGGCCACGCATGCGACGACCTTCTACGGTCAGGAAGCGGCTTTCGAGCTTGGCCGCGATTTTCCGCTGAACCCGGCTCCGGCGATGCCGGCTGCCCGCGCGCATGGCGAGGAGATCGCCGATCTGCTCGAGGTCGCCCGTTCGCTCTGCGAGGCCGGCGCTGCCGCCTACGCCCTGCCTTTCTGGCAGCGGATCCTGGAACTCAAGCCCGACGATCCGGCGACAGTACTGCATGAGGCCGCCGAATGTGGCCGACCCGATCTCGCCATCCGCCTTGGCAAGCGCGCGGTGCGCAGCGATCTGCTCGACCCGGTCGCGACCTACCCCGTCGTGCGTATCAAGGCCGTTCTCGATCCTCCTTCAAAACGCGCCGATGCGCCGCTCATGCTTGCCATCGCCCGGCAGGAGAGCCATTTCGATGCGGGTGCCCGAAGCGTCGCCAATGCGCTTGGGCTCATGCAGCTGATTCCGCCGACGGCAAGAGCCATCGCGCGTGCGAAGGACATGCCTTTTTCTCCCGAAAGACTGGCGCGGGATCCGGAATACAATGCCACGCTGGCATCCGGTTTCCTCGACAATCTGCTCGACCGTTATGACGGCTCGCGGGAGATGACGGCGGCCGCCTACAATGCCGGACCGAACAGGATCCGCCAGTGGGTCGCGAGGTTCGGCGATCCGCGCCGCATGGACCGGCACGCGCGCATCGACTGGATCGAACGGATCCCCTTCAGCGAGACGCGGAACTATGTCCAGCGGGTCAGCGAGGGTTATGAGGTCTATCGACGGCTGCTGGCGGAAGGCGGAGGCTGGTACATCGAGCCCGTGATCGACAGGGGCCCGATGATTCCGCTACCGGTGCCGAAAGCAAGGCCGGGAACGACATGAACGACAGGATCAACCTGTCCTCCATCCGCGCCTGCGTGTTCGATGCCTACGGCACACTGCTCGATTTCAACAGTGCGGTGACGCGGGAGCGGAACGCGATCGGCAGTGGACGGGTTGACAGGCTTGCCGAAATCTGGCGGCGAAAACAGCTCGAATACACCTGGCTTCGAAGCCTGATGCGCCGCCACACGGACTTCCGCACGGTCACCGGCGACGCTCTCGACTACAGCCTGGCTGCCCTTGGAATCAACGATACCGGCCTGCGCACGCGGCTCATGGAAGCCTGTGACCGGCTGGAAACCTTTCCCGAAGTGCCGGCGGTGCTGGGGGAACTCAGGCGCCGGGGCATGACTACCGCCATCCTCTCTAATGGCAGCCCGTCCATGCTCGATGCCGGCATCGCCAGCGCCGGCATCGGCGACAGTCTCGATGCCGTGCTTTCGGTGGAAAGTGCCGGCGCCTTCAAGCCCGCGCCCGAAGTCTATCAGCTCGCAACCGCCCGTTTCGGCATTGCCGCCCGCGAAGTCCTCTTCATGTCCTCGAACGGATGGGATATTCACGGAGCCGCGTCCTTCGGCTTTCGCTGCGTCTGGATCAATCGCTCCGGTGCGCCCGCGGAATGTCTGCCTGGCGCGCCCGTTCTCAGCCTGTCCTCGCTCACCCCGCTGCTGCGCCTGTTCGGAGACTGAAACCGATGCTGCCCGTGACGTTCGACGACCTGCTCGATGCCGCCCGGAGGCTCGAGGGGCACACTCGGCTGACGCCTCTGCTTGAGGACGAGATGCTCAACGAACGCGTCGGCGGGCGTCTGCTCATCAAGGCGGAGCCCCTGCAGCGTACCGGTTCCTTCAAGTTCCGGGGCGCGTACAACAGGATCGCCACCATCGAGGAGGATGCGGTCGTCGCCTATTCCTCGGGCAACCACGCCCAGG
>JAGREZ010000067.1:0-5469 GCA_020446285.1 Geminicoccaceae bacterium | reverse complement strand
GATGCGCCACGCATCAAGCAGGAGAATACGAAGGCCTATGGCGCGGACCTGCGCACCTATGACCGCTATATCGAGGTCCGCGAAGCCATCGGCGCCGAAATCGCCGGCGCGACCGGCGCTGTACTCGTCAGGCCCTATGACGATCCGCATGTGATCGCCGGCCAGGGCACGGTCGGCCTGGAGATGGCGAAGCAGGCGCGCGCACTGGGTGCCGAGCCGGATGCCGCCATCGTCTGTGCCGGCGGCGGCGGACTGGTGGCCGGCTGCGCCATCGCCCTCGCCCACGCCTTTCCCGACATCCACCTGCATTCGAGCGAGCCCGAGGGTTTCGACGATCATCGCCGCTCGCTGCTCTCCGGCAAGCGGGAGACGGTCATCGCCGGCGCCCGCTCGATCTGCGATGCGCTGCTCGCGCCGACGCCGGGAGAGCTCACCTTCGCCATCAACAGCGAACTTCTGCACTCGGGCCATTGCGTCAGCGACGACGAGGTGCGCACGGCCCTGCGTCTTTCGTTCGAGCGGCTCAAGGTGGTGGTGGAACCGGGAGGTGCCGTGGCACTCGCCGCCGCCCTCTCGGGCAGGCACGATTGCCGGGGCCGGACCACGCTCGTCGTTCTTTCCGGCGGCAATGTCGACCCCGGGCTTTTCAGGGAGTGCCTTGCTTCGTGACAGGCCGGCGGTCAGATCGACGCGGGTGCCTCGCTCAGCACGGCGCATAACGCCATGCCGACAGCTGCCTGGGTCGGATCGATGACCGGCCGTTCGAGCACGGCCTGCAGCCTCTTGCGGTAACGCGCCATCCCGGCGCAACCGAGCACGACAATGTCGGCGCCAGCGTCTTCGGTCAGCTCCCGGCCAACCTCGACCAGTCTCGTCCAGCTGCGTTCCTCGTCGGCAAGCTCGTGCACGCGCAGTCCGAGCGCCGCCTCGCCGGCCAGCCTGCCGGTCACACCGAGCTGGCGCATGTAGCGCAAATGGCGGGGAATCGAGCGATCCATCATGGCGATGACCCCGAACCTGTCACCCCTGGCCAAAGCCTGCAGAAGCCCGCACTCGGCAATGCCGAAGACGGGTTCCGTTGTCACCTCGCGGCAGACATGCAGTCCCGGATCGCTGTAGCAGGCGATCACGAAGGCATCCGCCACCTCGCTCCCGACAAGCCCGGCTAGCTGCAATGTCACGCTCTCGACATCGCGCTGGCTTTCCACGCCAAGCGGTCCGTGCCGATTGGTCAGGCAGTCCACCGCCGGCCCGCCCGGCAGACGGAAGGGCTCGAGCGCCTCGCTCATCGAGGCGGTGACATCGGCATTGCTGTTGGGATTGATGACGAGGATCCGCTTGCCAGACATTCGCGACTGCCCCACCTGTGAACTTACGACGCCTCGATCATAAACAGGAGCAGGCCGCATGACCTACTGCGATCTTGTCATCCGCAACGCCCGGATTGCCACCAGCAGCGATGTTTTCAGGGGCGATATCGGCATCAGGCGCGAGCGGATCTCCGTCATCGCCGAGGAACTGCCGCAGGGACGGATGGAAATCGACGCCGGGGGAAGCCTCGTCACACCGGGCGGCGTCGACAGTCATTGTCATATCGAACAACTCTCCGCCGGCGGGCTCATGAACGCCGATACCTTCGAAAGCGCGACGCGAGCGGCGCTCCTTGGCGGCACCACCACGGTCATCCCGTTCGCCGCCCAGCATGTCGGCATGAGCCTGCGCAAGGTGGTGGAGGATTATCACGCACTCGCCGAACGCGGTGCTATGGCCGACTATGCCTTCCACATGATCCTCGCCGATCCCCGCCCCGAAGTGCTGCGGGAGGAGCTGCCGGGACTCGTGCGCGACGGGCACGGCTCGCTCAAGTGCTTTCTCACCTATGATCGCATCCGCCTGCATGACGAGCAGTTTCTCGACGTGTTGCTGGCCGCCCGCACACATGGCTGCATGGTCTGTGTTCATGCCGAAAACCACGGGATGATCGACTGGATGGGCCGACGGTTGGTGGATCGTGGATATACACGGCCGGTCCATCATGCCGTCAGTCATCCGCGCCTCGCCGAGGAGGAGGCGATCAACCGGGCGATCTCGCTGGCCGCCCTGATCGACCAGCCACTGATGATCTTCCATGTGAGCACGAAGGAGGGGCTGGGCGTCATCCGCCGCTGGCAGGGCGACGGGCAGAAGGTCTTCGGCGAGACCTGCACGCACTACCTCACCATGACGCGCGAAGCGCTCGACAGGCCGGGGATCGAAGGCGGCATGTGGGTCTGCTCGCCGCCGCTGCGCGAGGAGAGTGACCGGCAAGCACTCTGGCAGGGGCTGGCCACCGGCGTGCTCGCCACCATTTCCTCCGACCATGCGCCCTATCGCATGGACGAGACCGGCAAGCTCGCCGCCGGGCCGGAGCCGACATTCAAGCAGATGGCCAACGGCATGGGCGGCCTCGGCATGCGCATGCCGGTCCTGTTCGATGCGATGGTGAGCCGGGGCGGCATGGATGTGCGGGACTTCGTTCGCCTGACGGCAGCGGAGCCGGCGCGAATTTACGGGCTTGGCGAGCGCAAGGGCAGCATCGCCATCGGCAAGGATGCCGATCTCGTCATCTGGGATGAAGAGCGCGAGATCCGGCTCACCCACGAGCATGTCGACGACAATACGGGCTACAATCCCTATGCCGGACGCCTGGTGAAAGGCTGGCCCGCGATGGTCATCCGCCGCGGCGAGGTGGTTGTCGGGCAAGGCGAACTGAAGGCAGCCGCCGGTTCCGGCAGATTCCTCGCGCGCGGGGGCGGCTCCGCAGCACGATCTTCGGGCGGGATTGCAGCGGAATTCGACACGAAGCGGAATTTCGGCGCGGATCTCTATCGGGAGTAAGGATTCTGCTCATCGAAACGGAAGATGCTAAGCGGAAGTAATGCCATGACGACAGGTGCGGTGACAGAAGGCGAGAGCTGGGAGGAAATCGCCGAACATCTGCCGACCATTCTCGCCGTCGAGGTGTTTGAACCGGTTGCCCGACCGATTCAACCGGAACCGGCGCCGAGCTCGATCAGCACGATTTCGGGTGGAACGCCGATGCGGACGGGAAGTCCGGTGCAGCCGATACCGCCGGAAACGATGAGGTGTCGGCCATCCTCGATGATGTGGCCGTAACGGTAGCGCTGGCCGTATCTCGACGGCACGACGGGTGCGTAGCCGGCAATGGTGATCTGGCCGCCATGTGTGTGGCCGCAGACGGTGAGCGCGTAACGCTCGGGCACATGCGGGAAGATGTCCGGCTCGTGCGCCATGAGGATCGCCGGCGCGTCGTCGCCGAGCCTCGCCGTCGTCGCCGGCAGGTCGTCGACCCCGTAATAGCCCCCCTGCCCGTCGGGGAACGCGTTCTGGTCGCCAAGCCCGGCGATCCAGAAGGGCTGGCCGTCCTTTTCAAGACGCACGGCATCATTCTCCAGCGCCGTGATACCCCGTTCCACAAACTGCACATGCTGACGCAACGGTCCCGTCTTCGTCTTCGGCGCCTCGGGATCGGACCACCAGTCGTGATTGCCCATCACGGCGAAGGTGCCGAGCGGTGCAGCAAATTCGGTCATGAGCTCCGCGACGGCACGGGTGCTGTATTCGCGCAAGGTAAAGCGATGACCCGGCGCATAGTCACCAAGCAGCATGACGATATCGGGTTCAAGTTCGTTGGTGCGGCGAATGAAGCGCCGGAACAGCTTTCCGGGCATGAACGGATTGTTGAGATGCGGATCGGCAATGAGCGCGATCCTGAGCTTCAGCCTCTCCGGCCAGTTCGGCAGGCGGGGCGCGTAACGGGTGACATTCATGAACGCCAGCGGCTCGACCAGCCCGCCATAGGTGCCGACGACAAGCCCCGGCACGGCAATACCGGCCAGCACCTGCCGCCGGGTGATGCCGTCGCGCCGGAACGTGCTTCCTTGCCCGGCCTGCCCTGTCGCCGCCAAGGAATCAGGCGTCGATCAGCATGCGCTGGGGATCCTCAATGCACTGCTTGATGCGCACGAGGAAGCTCACCGCTTCCTTGCCGTCGATGATCCGGTGATCGTAGGACAATGCCAGATACATCATCGGCCGCGCCTTGATCTCGCCATTGGGCATGACCATCGCCCGCTGGACGATATTGTGCATGCCAAGAATGCCAACCTGCGGCGGATTGAGGATCGGCGTGGACATCATCGAGCCGAAGATGCCGCCATTGGTGATCGTGAATGTCCCGCCATTCAGCTCTTCCATGGAGAGCTTGCCATCGCGGGCGCGTGTGCCGAGATCGGCGATCGAGCTCTCGATGGCGGCAAGGCCGAGCTGGTCGGCTCCACGCACCACCGGCACGACGAGGCCGGTGGAGGAACTCACGGCAACGCCGATATCGTAAAAATGCTTGTAGACGATCTCGTCGCCATCGATCTCGCCATTGACCGCCGGGTAGGCCTTGAGCGCGTCGACGCAGGCCTTCACGAAGAAGGACATGAAGCCGAGCTTGATGCCGTGCTTCTTGACGAAAGCATCCTGATACTGCTTACGCAGCTCCATGACCGCCGTCATGTCCACCTCGTTGAAGGTGGTGAGCATGGCAGCCGTGTTCTGCGCCTCCTTGAGCCGCTCGGCGATGCGCTTGCGCAGGCGGGTCATCTTGACCCGTTCCTCGCGCCCGCCACCCGACGACGGCGCAGCGGCGGGTGCCGCCGACTTCGCGGGAGCCGATGCAGCCTGCAATACGTCGCCCTTGGTCACATTGCCCTTGGGGCCGGTCCCTTGAACGGAGGCGAGATCGACGCCCTTCTCGTCGGCGATCTTGCGTGCGGCCGGTCCGGTGCCCGCATCGCCGCCCGTTGCACCGGCAGCGGATGATGCTGCCGGTCTGTCGGCGTCGGAAGATGATGCTGCCGAGCCGGATTCCTTCGCTTGCGCCTCAGCGGCCCCCTCACTCTTCGCCGCCGGTGCGGCACCTTCGGCGATCCGGCCGATCAGCGCGCCCACCTCGACATCGGCACCTTCCTCGACGATGATTTCCTCGATCACGCCCGCCACCGGCGACGGCACTTCGAGGCTGACCTTGTCAGTCTCCAGCTCAACGATGGGTTCGTCGGCCGCCACCGCATCGCCGGCCTTCTTCATCCAGCGTGCGACAGTTGCTTCGGTCACCGATTCGCCAAGGCTCGGAACCTTGATCTCGACACTCATGATCCGCTCTCCTGCAAGGCCGGTGCCCGGTTAAAGTGTGAACGCCTCGTCGACAAGCTTTTCCTGCTCGCGTACATGCTGGGCGTTGAAGCCGGTGGCAGGCGAAGCCGCCGCCTTGCGTCCGGCATAGACGAGGCGCTGCTGCCCAACACCGATATCCTCCATGATGTTCTCGATGCGCGGAGCGGTAAAGAACCAGCCACCCATGTTGCGCGGCTCCTCCTGGCACCATACGAAGCGGGCATTGCGCGGATAGCGCGAGAG
>JAGREZ010000498.1:320-5432 GCA_020446285.1 Geminicoccaceae bacterium | reverse complement strand
TTGTAGACCGACAGCATGTAGCTGCGCAGTCCCTCATCCAGACGCTCGGCTGAAAGACCGGCCGGCGCCGAAACGGTTCTGGAACGAAGATCCATCGAGTTGTCCCTCCAAAGACATCATCACGGATGGTCGGTTTCGCTATACGATATGGGACCGGAACAGTCCTGATCAAGATCGAATCGTGCCGATCACGTTTGTCTGAGAATCGTCGCTGCCGGCACGGTGAGCGCCCGTCTGAGGACGAATGCGCCGATGGCCGCGGCGAGAAGGATGGCGGTGAGCGAGGTTGCGGCCACGAGACCGGGTGCGAGCGTCCAGCCGAGGCCCATCACCGGGCTGACAAGGATCCAGGCGCCGACGCCTCCCAGTATGCTTCCGACGAGCGCCGCCACCAGTCCGAGGCCCGCATGTTCGAGCAGCAGCAGTGTGAGGATGTCCCGGCGTTGTCCGCCGAGAACCTTCAGCAGCACCGCTCTTCGGATCTGCTGGCGGCGCGAGGCGACGATGGCGCTCGCAAGCACGAGCAGGCCCGTCGCCAGCGTGACGACCGCGACCACGCGAATGGCGAGCGCGATCTTGCCCATGATCTCGCCGACCCGCTCGACGGCCTCGCCGATGGCGATCGGGGTCACATTGGGAAGCTCGCCGGCCATGCGGTCCATCAGCCGCGCCTGAGCGTGCGGCGGCACGTCGACGGCGGCAACCGTCGTGTGCGGCGCCTGCCGGATCTCTCCAGGACTCATCACGAAGACGAAATCGAGACGCCCGCGCGACCAGTCGATTTCCTTGCGCAGATTGGCGATGCGCGCCTGCATGACGCGGCCCAGCACATTGAAACTCAACGTGTCGCCGACACCGACACCATAACCTCGGGCTACCTCGTCCTCGACGGAGACGAGCAACGGGCCGTCATGGTCGGCGGGCCACCATTCGCCGGCAACAAGCTCGGTATGTTCGGGCATCGCCGCCTGCCAGGTCAGACCCCGGTCGCGCCGTGTGGTCCAGCGCACGTCTTCGGCGATATCCACCTCGTCCACCGGCTTGCCGGCGATGCGGACGACGCGCGCCCGCAGGACCGGCGCAAGCTGCATGATCGCGGCATCGGGTTCCTGCGCGATTGCTTCGCTGAACGGTTCGACCTGATCCGGCTGGATGTCGATGAAGACGAGGTCGGGCGCGCGCTCGGGCAGCCGCGCGAGCAGCTCGCGCTCAAGATTGTCCTGCAACAGGCCCACCATGACCAGCGCGGACAGGCCGGCGCCCATGGCGACGACGACACTCACGGCACCATTGCCAGGTTGGGCGAGTGTGGAAAGCGCCATGGCGAGCCTCGGGCCGGCCATGGGCCGAAGTCCTTTCGCCGACCAGAGAAAGAGCCTTGCCGCGCCGGCGAGGACGAGCATGACCGCGACCACTGCCGCAAGAAACACGGCGGCGATCCCGATGCGCGGCGCACCGGCGAGGACAAGGATGACGAGCAGGGCGCCGATGCCGAAAAGGACGGCATGGCGACCATGGCGCATGCGTCCGCCGGTCTTCTGGATGCCGCTGCGGAAGAGATCGGCCGGCGCCACGTCGCGGCAGCGCGCCAGCGGCAGCCAGGCGAAGAGTGCCACGGCGAGCATGCCGATGGCACCGGCGTGGAGGAGCGGCAGCGGCTCGAAGGTCGGATCGAGTTCGACCGGAAACAGTCCGCTCACCAGCGGTGCCGCGACGAACGGCACGGCCTGGCCGATCACGAGCCCCGCAAGCGTTCCGCCCAGAGCCAGCGAGGCGAGCTGGATACCGTAGATCCGGCCGATGTCGCTCGAACTGGCGCCGATGGACCGGAGCGTGGCGATGCTGTCGGTCTTGGTTTCGAGATAGGCACGGATGGAGAGCCCGATGCCGAGCCCGCCGATCACCAGCGCCGTGAGGCCGGCCATCATGAGGAAGGTTGCCAGCCTGTCGGTAAAGCGGGCGACCTGTGGTTGAACGTCAGCCTTGCTGCGGATCCGCCACGGTGCATCCGGATTGTCCTCGCGGATGCGCTGGACCGTCGCCACGGCAGTGGCGGGGTCGGCGAGGGCGAAATTGTATTCGTAGCGCGCGAGCGCACCCGGAACGAGAATACCGAGGCTTTCCAGTGTGTTTCGGCTCATCATCACGCGCGGGCCGAGATTGATGTAGCCGCCGATGCGGTCGGGCTCATGGGTGAGGATGCCGGCGATGCGGAGCGTGCGCTCGCCGATACGGACCTCGTCGCCGACCGCGATGCCGAGACGCGCCGGCACGGCCGATTCGACGATGATCCGTCCGTCGGCGAGCAGTTCGGAGACGGGCAGGGCGGGTTCGCTGCCGAGCGCACCATAGAGTGGATAGGCCTCGTCCACCGCCTTGATCTCGACCGGAATGTTGCGGCTCTCGCCGTCCTGCGGATCGGCGTGAAGGATGGCATTGGTACGGACGTTCGCCGTCATGCGCGATCGTTCGGGCGCAAGCCGGGCCACTTCTGCCGGGTCGAGGTCGATATTGGGCTGGCCGATGGAGATGTCGCCGCCAAGAAGCGCCGCCGCGTCGCGCTCCACCGCCTGGCTGATGCTCTCGTTGAGAACGCCGACCGAGGCGATGGTGGCGACGCCGAGTGCTGTGCAGGCGAAGAAGATGGCGAAGCCGGCGAGACTGCCGCGAAGGTCGCGCCGGGCGATGCGTCCGAGATTGAACCACCTCATCGGCCGGATCCGGCCAGCGACGGCTCGGCGGAGATGTCTGCATCACCATCGGCGTCGGCGCTCAGATGCCCGTCGCGCATGGTGACGGTATTGTCGCACAAGCGGGCGAGTGCCGGATCGTGGGTCACGAGGAGGAGGGTCGTCGAGCGATGACTGCGGGTCGCGAACAGCAGATCGATGATCTGGTCGCCGGTATCGCTGTCCAGATTGCCGGTTGGTTCGTCGGCGAGGAGCAGTTCCGGATCGTTCACCAGTGCCCGTGCCAGTGCCACCCGCTGTTGCTCGCCGCCGGAGAGCTGGCCCGGATAGTGGTCGAGGCGATGGGAGAGGCCGACTTCATCGAGCCGTTCGGCAGCGCGCCCGGATGCACCCGAAAGTCCCGCGAGCTCAAGTGGCAGCGCCACGTTTTCAACGGCGGTCATGGTCGGCACGAGGTGAAACGACTGAAAGATGATGCCGACATGCTCGCGGCGAAACAGCGCCAGCTCGTCTTCATCCAGTCCGGTGAGTTCGGTGTCGGCGACGCGCACGGAACCGCCCGTCGCCTTCTCGATTCCGCCGATGACCGCGAGCAGGCTGGACTTGCCCGATCCCGACGGACCGATCACACTGGTCGAGGTTCCCCTTCTGACATCGAGGTCGACGCCCTTGAGAATATGGACCTTGCCTGCCTGGCTCTGGAGTTCCAGGTGTACGTCTCGAATTCCGATCATGGTTCGCCCGATGTCGTTTCCGTTCGTGTCCAGAGATGAGATGGATCGCAAGGCCGCCGGTCTCAAGTCACGGACACGCATCGTTACAGTTTTCCTCCTGTATATCGGTTTCGGCATGGCAGCGGGGGCGGCGCGCGCGCAGGAGGATTGCCGGCTCACCGTTCTCGGTGACAGCCTCACCGCCGGCTATGGCGTACCCGAGGGCCAGTCGTTTCCCGACGAGCTTTCCCGCGCGCTCGATCGCGAAGGTATCGATTGCGACGTCATCAACGCGGGTGTTTCCGGCGATACCTCGGCCGGGGGGCTCGCGCGGCTGGACTGGGTGCTGTCGGACAAACCGACGCACCTGCTGGTGGAACTCGGTGCCAATGACGGCCTGCGCGCCCTTGCGACCGACCAGCTCGAAGCCAATCTCGACAGCATCGTTGTCCGGGCGAAGGCGGCGGGGGTTTCAGTCATGCTCGCCGGAATGCTCGCCCCGCCCAATCTGGGACGTGCATATGGGGATGATTTCGCCCGTGTTTTCCGTGATGTCGCCGACCGACACGAAGTGCCGCTCTATCCCTTCTTTCTCGATGGTGTGGCCGCACAGCCGGATTATCTGATCGAGGATGCGCTTCATCCGAACGCGGACGGGATTGTCAGGATCACCGATCTGATTCTGCCGGAGATCATTCACTGGCTTCGCCCGGAAATTGAATAAAATTAGATCAACTCTAGTATAACTTGACAGATCGACGGCGGCGGTCCATCAAGCCCTGCAACCGGGTCATTCAACCCCTGAGTGGGCAGGAAACCCGGATATTCCGGTCCGTTGCGGCGCACCCCGGTCTGGCGGGATTGGCTGTTCGCAACCACTTACCCACAAATTGTTGATAAAAATGGGGATAGTACCAGCTTGTGCACATTCTTGTGGATAAGCCTCGGGACATCCCGTGGTTCGATTCCTTTCGGCCGGCCTTGCGGCAAAACGTCGTGGCATCGTTGTGCTCTCCCCGGCTAGAATGACAACAAGTGAACGAACAGGGACGCTGAACGCACGCCATGGCGTAACCCGACGCGAGGGAGCGCAAAGCGCCCGACAATCAGCCGCCATGATGGGGAGGTTCGATGCAGGACGTATACAAGGTACCTGAAAACATCGCGCAGTCGGCACTCGTCGACAATGCACGCTACCTCGAGATGTACAGGCAGTCGGTCGAGGATGCCGAGGCATTCTGGGCCGAGCAAGCCGGGCGCATCGACTGGTACAAGGCGCCGACGAAGATCAAGGATGTCGATTTTTCCGACAATGCCCGCATCCGCTGGTTCGAGGATGGCGAGCTGAACGTCTGCTACAATTGCGTCGACCGTCATCTCGACACCCGCGGCGACCAGACGGCGATCATCTGGGAGGGCGACGATCCGTCGTCGGACGCCCGGATCACCTATCGCGAGTTGCACGAGCAGGTCTGCCGTCTCGCCAATGTGCTCAAGGGCATGGGCGTGAAGAAGGGTGACGCGGTCACCATCTATCTGCCGATGATCCCCGCCGCCGCCTATGCCATGCTGGCCTGCGCGCGCATCGGTGCCGTTCACTCCATCGTCTTCGGCGGATTTTCGCCGGACAGTCTCGCCGACCGCATCGACGGTTGCCGGAGCAGCATCGTCATCACCGCCGACGAGGGTCTGCGCGGCGGCCGCAAGGT
>JAGREZ010000498.1:0-255 GCA_020446285.1 Geminicoccaceae bacterium | reverse complement strand
GCGAAGATCGCCTGGAACGACGCCGAGGATGTCGATGCCGACAAGGCGATGGCCGCGGCCAGCACGGATTGCGAGCCGGAGAAGATGAACGCGGAGGACCCGCTGTTCGTTCTCTACACCTCGGGCTCGACCGGCAAACCCAAGGGCGTGCTGCACACCACCGGCGGCTACCTGACCTACGCCAGCTTCACCCACGCCGCCGTGTTCGACCTGCGTGAGGACGACGTGTTCTGGTGCACGGCGGACGTCGGCTGG
>JAGREZ010000066.1 GCA_020446285.1 Geminicoccaceae bacterium | reverse complement strand
TCTCGCCGACCAGTCCCAGGATCTCACCCCGGCCGATGCTGAAGCTGACATCGTCGACCGCCTTCACCACACCTGCGCGGGTCATGAAATGGGTGCGCAGGCCGCTGACCTCGAGGACGGTTTCCGGCGCCAAATTCATCGTTTCAGTCTCGGATTGAGCACGTCGCGCAGCTGATCGCCGACGAGATTGATGGAAACGATCGTGAGCAGGAGAGCGAGGCCCGGAAAGATGCTGATCCAGTATTTGCCCGAGAGCATGTATTCGAAGCCGTTGGAAATGAGCAGGCCCAGCGAAGGTTCGGTCTGTGGCAGGCCGACGCCGAGAAAGGAAAGTGTGGCCTCGAGTGCGATCGCATGCGCCACCTGCACCGTGCCGACGACGATGAGCGGTGCGAGGCAGTTGGGCAGGATGTGGCGGAAGACGATGCGGCTGTGCGAGAGCGCGAGAGAGCTTGCGGCCTCGACATATTCCTTGCGGCGTTCGACCAGCGCGGAACCGCGCACCGTGCGGGCGTAATAGGCCCATTGGGCGACTACCAGAGCGATGACGATCTTGTCGATACCCTTGCCGAGAATGGCGAGCAGCATGAGCGCGATGAGAATGGCGGGAAACGAGAGCTGGATGTCGACGATGCGCATGATGATCGTCTCGGTGCGCCCGCCGGCATAGGCGGCGACAAGTCCGACAACCATGCCGACCGTGAGCGCGATGACACCGCTGGCCACACCGACGAGAAGGGAAATGCGCAATCCGTAGAGAATGGCCGAGAACAGGTCGCGGCCGGCACCGTCGGTGCCGAGCCAGAAGGTGTAACCATCGAAGCTCTCGCTGCCCGGCGCCATGCGCGCGTCCATGATCGACACCTGGCCGAGATCATACGGGTTCTGCGGCGCTATCCATGGCGCGAGCAGGGCGATGACAATGATGAAAAGGAGCATGCACAGGCCGGCGACCGCGAGCCGGCTTTCGGAATATTCCGACCAGAACCGCGCCAGCGGCCCCGCTTCCTTCCCGAGCGGTGTATCCGCGCTCAACTTCCTGCATCCCGAAGGCGTACCCGTGGGTCGAGGAGCGAGTAGACCACGTCCACGAAGAGGTTGATGACGACGAAAAGTCCGACAATGATCATCAGATAGGCGACGATCACCGGCCGGTCGAGCTGCTGGATCGACTGGATCAGAAGCTTGCCCATGCCGGGCCAGGCGAAAATGGTCTCGGTGACCACCGAAAAGGCGATGAGCGAACCGAACTCGAGGCCCAGAACGGTAATCACCGGAATGAGGATATTCTTGAGAACGTGGACGAATACCACCCGCGTCTCGGTGAGCCCCTTGGCCCGCGCGAACTTGACATAATCCTGAAGCATCGCCTCGCGAACCCCTGCACGGGTCAGGCGGATGACCAGCGAAATCTTCAGGAGTGCCAGATTGAACGCCGGCATGAGCAGGTGCTGCAGCCCATCGATGGTGAGAAAGCTCACCGGAATACCGAAGAGATCCACCGTCTCGCCGCGCCCGGTGGACGGCAGCCAGCCGAGCATGACGGCGAAGATCATGATGAGCATGATCCCGACCCAGAAGGTCGGTAGCGAGAAACCGAGAATCGAACCCGCCATGATCGTGCGGGAGATCCTCGAGTCCGGTTTGAGCCCGGCATACAGACCGAGCGGCAGACCGACGAGGATGGCCATGAACAGCGCCGCAAAGGCGATCTCCATCGTCGCCGGCATTCGCTGGAGGATGAGCTGCAGTGCCGGTTCGCCGAAAACGAAACTCTGGCCCCAGTCCCCCCGAAGTAGCCCGCCGACGAACCTGAAGAATTGCTGGTAGAGCGGCAGGTCGAGGCCGAGCGAGCGCGTGACCTCTTCGATATCGTGCTGGTCCATGTCCGGCGAGATGAAGATCTCGACCGGATCGCCGATGACCGACACGCCGAAAAAGACGATCACAGCCATCATCATCACGACAATGGCGCTTTGCAACAGACGGCGGATGATGAAGACCGTCATGGTTCGAAACCTCCGCCCCGCCGCCGGGCAACGGCGGCGGGGGCGTATGGCGCGCGGCCGCCTACTGCTTCACCACATTCACGGCAAGCGTGTATTCATCGGTACGCGGCCGGTAGGCCAGTCCCTTGCGCGAGCCCCAGGTATTCACCTGATAATGCAGCGGAATGATGGCATTGTCGGCAATGGCCATTTCGGTAGCCCTGGCCAGCACCTCGGCGCGCTTGTCGTCGTCGACGGTGGCGAGTGCCTCCTCGATCAGTGCATCGACCTCGGGGTTGGAATAGCGTCCGCGATTGGTGGCGCCGTAGCCCTTGTCCTTGTCATAGGTGTGGATGAGAGCCTTGAGTGGTGAGGAGGCCTCGCCGGTGCCGGCGCCCCAGCCCACGAGGATGAACGAGAATTCCGGCGATCCGTCGGCGGCACCGCTGGAGGCGCGCTGGAAATAGACCGAACGGGGCATGGTCTCGACGGTCATCTCGATGCCGATGCGGGTGAGCATCTGGCCGATCGCCTCGGCGATCTTGGCATCGTTGATGTAGCGGTCGTTGGGGCCGTGGATGGTCATGGCGAACCCGTCGCCGACACCGGCTTCCTCGAGCAGCGCCCTGGCACCGTCGGGATCGTAGGCGACCGGGGAGAGGTTCTTGCTGGTACCGAAGAAACCCTCGGGCAGGAGCTGTCCCGCGGGAATGGCGACGCCCTCCATGACGCGCTCGACGATGGCGTCACGATGGATGGCCTTGGAAATCGCCTGGCGAACGCGATTGTCCTTGAGCGGATTGGTGATCGGGCCGCCATCCTTCGCCTTGATGAACGGCGAGTCGTCGCGGAAGTGATCGAGGTGGAGATAGATGACGCGGTTCGAGACGCCCTGCGAGAGCACGACATCCTCCTCGCCCTCGAGCGTGGTGATATCCGTCGTCGGCACCTCGGAGATCACGTCCACGTCACCCGCGAGCAACGCAGCCACTCGCGCCGGGCCGGCCCCGATCGGCTTGAACGTCACCTTGTCCCAGAGCGGCGGTTCACCCCAGTAATCATCGTTGCGCACCACCACGATCCGGTCGCCCGGCACATATTCGCTGTATTTGAATGGTCCGGTACCGATCGCCGCCTCGCCGGAATTGAATTTCGAGGTTTCGGCGATGTCCCGGATCGAATCGGAGATGATGCGGATGGTCGAGATATCGTTCGCCATCAGCGGATAGGGTTCCTCGGATTTGATGTGAATGGTGTAATCGTCGATCTTCTCGACTGTCTTGCCCTTGGCATAGGTGCCGAAGCCGGCGGGTGAATTGGGGACGTTGGGCGCGCGCTCGAAGGTGAACACGACATCATCGGCATTGAAGTCCGTGCCGTCGTGGAACTTCACGCCCTCGCGCAGCTTGAACTCCCAGGTCAGATCGTCGATCGGCTTCCACGATGTCGCAAGGCTCGGTTGCAGGCCCTGATTGTCGTCCTGATCGACGAGCCGGTTGAACACATGCAGGGTCAGCGCATTGTTGGGGCCCAGATTGTGGTAATGGGGATCCATCGAGGTGGGCTCGGACGCGAGGCCGATGGTCAGATCCTCCGCCGCCGCCATTCCCGGACCGAGCGCAAGGATCGCCGTTGCCGCCAGGAGCGTTGTGCGCATAGGATATCTCCCTCTTGTGTTCGTTCCGGACCGCCTCATCCGGTTTTCTCCCTTGAGTGTGGCCGAGCGGACATCGCGATGACAAGGCAAAAGATCCGCTGCCGGAACCGAAGGGGAAGAACGCATGCCAGGAGCCGCTACCCTCGAAATGCTCGAACGACTCGTCGGGCA
>JAGREZ010000497.1 GCA_020446285.1 Geminicoccaceae bacterium | reverse complement strand
TGAAGTTTCAGGGGCTGCCCGGACCACCCGGACCCCGTAACGGCCTGTCGCTGCCGTCACGCGGCGGTCTGTTTCCCGCCGTCACGGACCCGGATTGCTGCGCTCAGGTAGGCCAGAGGCCGATAGCGCAACGGGAAGCCGGGCTACCCGCGAGAGAGTTCACTCACCATAGTTCAACTATTGGTAGAGGTACAAGCTGCAACACACTATCATCGCCCGACTTTCAGACGCTCGCCTGGAGCCGCCATGGCGTTTCAGAAGGGCCGGTCGGGCAATCCCGGCGGCCGACCCCGTATCGCCGGCGCCATTCGCGAGCTTGCTCAAGCGCATTCGGAGGCGGCGCTCATGCGGCTTGTCGACCTGATGGACGATCCCGACCCGAAGGTGGCCATTGCCGCCGCCAATGCGGTGCTGGATCGCGCGATCGGCCGGCCATCCGGCTCGATCCGGCTCGACGAGGGCGACGAGAGCGGCCCGCTCGTCATCATCACCGGCATCGTCCGCGACGGCGACGAGGACAATGCGAAGCTGCTGGAGCTGCGCGCTGATCCGGTGGCGGAGCATTGAGGCCGCAAGACGCCCTCGACTGCCTGATCCGTCCCGGCCTGCGGCTCATGGGCGAGCCCTTCGACAGCCGCGAGGCGGCGTTCCTGCTGCTGGTCATCGGTTTTTACGAGAGCGGATTCCGCGCGCGGTATCAGGTCGACGGCCCGGCGCGCGGTTTCTGGCAGTTCGAGCAGATCGGACTGCTTCAGGCCATCAAGCCCCGGCCGGTGAGGGCGGCCCTGCGACAGCTCGCCCTGCCCGACGGCCCGGCGCGGCTCTGGCCGCTCCTGCCAGCGCTCGATCTTGGTGCGGTCGTGCTCGCACGCGGCCTGCTCTGGTCGCATCCCGAACCGCTGCCATCCATCCATGCCAGCGCCAACGAGATGCACCGCTACTACCGCGAGACATGGCGCCCCGGAAAGGCGCCGGTCGGCCGCTTCGATTACGCGGTGACGATCGCGCGGGCGGTCGTCGAGTACGAAACCGAAAGGACCGACCTTGCGGACGTTTGATGTTCTCGCCCTCGACGACGGCGCGGCGGCATCAACCTGCCTGCTCCATCTCATAGCCACTGCAGGCCAGCCGAATGGTCTTGGGAACGATCCACTCGCCTTTCTCGTAATAGGTCGCCATGCGCCTGCTGATACCGATGGCTGCTGCCGCACCCGTCACCGAAAGACGGTTCCGGGCACGCCATTCGCGCCAGTCTTCGACCGTCATCGCCTCACCAGCCTGTTCCAGCGACCAGCGGTAAAGCTGGTCGGCACCCAGGTCGATCTCATCCTCGATCCAGACAACCCGGTGTCCCCAGTCGTCAGCCCGTGCGCGGGCGAAAAGCGAGGCATCCCGCAGTGGCTCATACGGGCCATCGGCCGCTTCGGACACATCGACATTCATTCGCTCACCCGTACTCCATTCGATATCGAGTTCAAACGGACGGCCGGTTGCGACCGCACGGACAATACGAGGCATTTTCCGCTTCATGATCGGTTCCCCTTTCCGTGGAACTCATTCCAGACACTTCTCAACAGATCCTGGTTTTCTGCGGCCCAATGCAGCGGCTCGCGCAACAGGCGAGGGGACAGATCCCCAGCCATGATTTCGAGCGTCTCGATGGTGACGGCCGCCCGACCTTCGACGCGTTCAACGTGGAAATGCGGCGGAGGATGGTCGCGAAAAAAGATCGCGATCTTGAAGTTGCTCGATTGGTGGATTGTTGGCATGGCGCAATCATTGCGCATCTTTGCGGCAAATGCAAGCAAGAAGAGCAATCATTGCGCATTTTGGTTCGGCGGCAAGAAACAGGTGGTCCATGCGCAAGTTTGATGTTCTCGCCCTCGATGGCGGCACGCCCGGAATTGCCCTCGCGCTGATGATGGCTCACGGCAGGACAGGGGCGAAGCCGATGGCCGCCTATCTGGTGACGGCGGCGGCCGCTACCGCCGAAGAGCTGGAGCTGGCCGACTGGCTGCGCCAACAGTTCCCGTTCCCGCTGCGCCTTGCCCTGCCCGTGCCACATCTCGGCGGGCTGCATCATGTCGACCCGCTCGGCCAGGCGGTGCGCCGCGACTTTCTCGGGCTGGCCACCGGCCAGCGCACGCCGCGCGACCTGCTGGTCAACATCGCGATCGCCCGATGTGCCGACGACAAGGGCGAGCCGCCGGAGCCGCGCGTGAAGTGGCAGCGATTC
>JAGREZ010000065.1 GCA_020446285.1 Geminicoccaceae bacterium | reverse complement strand
GCGAAAGCCGTTGCGCTGGTCGAGCAGGCCCATCAGGTCTGCCCCTATTCCAACGCCACCCGCAACAATGTCGATGTGGGTCTGAAGGTCATCTGATCATCAACAGCGTGTTGAAGATCAAAGGTCGATCGGCCGGTGTTCGCGGATCGAGTGTTCGCCGGCCTCGCCCATTGCAACGGCCATCGCCCCGTCATGGACGGTGACTTCGGGGCGCCCGCCGCTCCTGAGCATTTCGAGAAAGCGGCGATGTTGAAAATATGTCGAACCGTGGTGGTCGCCGAGAGCGCGAACGGCGGGATCGACCGCAATGGTTTCCCGATGCAGCGGCAGGCTCTCGCCCATGCGCTCGACCGGTGCACGCCTGCCGATGACGAGTGTCGATGAGGGGATGCCGCATTCGATCTTGCCGGCATCGCCGGTGAGCGCGATCTCCTCCTGATCGCGGCTGGCCTCGGCGAACATGCAGAGATCGAGCATCGCCCGCGTGCCATTGTCGAATTCGACGATGACGAAGGCATTGTCGATGATGTCCGGGCGCTCGCCGCCATAGCATTCGTCGAGATGGTTCACATCCTGCGCGCCGGAAGCGTGGACCCGCACCGGTTCGGCCTGCAGCACGAGACGCATGAGGTCGAAGAAATGGCAGCATTTCTCGACCAGCGTTCCGCCGGTATTGCGGGCAAAGCGGTTCCAGTCGCCGACCTTGCGCAGGAACGGGAAGCGGTGTTCGCGGATGGCCAGCATCCGTGGCCGTCCCGCCGTTCCCTGCCGTACCTCCTCGATCAGCCGGGCAATGGGCGGCATGTAGCGATATTCCATCGCCACCCAGACGGGCGCGCGTCGATCACGCGCCATCGCCTCGATCCGCCGGCAATCAAGCGACGTCGTGCAGAGCGGCTTTTCGACGAGAACGGGGAGATCGCCGGCGAGAACGTCTTCGAGGACCGGCGCATGGGTATGGTTGGGACTGGCGATGATGAGCGCATCGACGAGGCCCGAGGCGAGCAGGTCACGGTGATCGGCGAACGAGGCGGCGCCATCCGCCTCGCGCAACGCCTGCTCGCGCATCTCCCCGATTGGATCGGCGAGCGCCGTGACACGCGTACCGTCGATGGCCGCGAGATTGCGCAGATGCTCGCGGCCCATCATGCCGCAACCGATCAACCCGTAACGAACGCTCATGCACCGCCCTTCGCTCTTCTTCGTCCGGCGGAGATGCCGCTTCCGCGTGCCGCTTGCAAGTGCCGATCGTCAGACGTTGAAATAGCGCGCCTGCGGGTGGTGCAGGACGATGGCGCTCGTGCTCTGCTCGGGGTGCAGCTGCCATTCGTCGGAAATCTCGACGCCGATGCGCTCGGCACCGAGAAGCTTCAAAAGTGGGATCTGGTCGGCGAGGCGCGGGCAGGCGGGGTAGCCGAAACTGTAGCGCGAGCCGCGATAGCCCTGCTTGATGAGCTGGCTCATCTCCCGCGCATCCTCCCCGGCGAAACCGAGCTCGGCGCGGATGCGCGCATGGACATATTCGGCCATCGCCTCGGCGAGCTCCACACCGAGACCGTGCAGGCGGACATAGTCCTGATAGCGATCCGCCCTGAACCAGTCACGCGCGACCTCGGAAGCGTGCTGCCCTACCGTCACCACCTGCAGGGCGATGACATCGCGTTGATTGTCGCGCACATCCTTGACGAAATCGGCGATGCACAGCCCGCCTTCCTTGTCCTGACGCGGCAGCTCGAAGCGGCAGAGTTCCCTTTCTCCGTCTTCGTCGAAGAGGATGATCGTGTTGCCTTCGGCAGCGGCGTTGAAATAGCCGTAGGCGGCCTGCGGCGCGAAGATCCGTTCCTCCTCGGATTCCCGCACGAGATCGGTGAGAACCGGGCGCAGTTCCTTGCGAGCCCATGCAAGGAACTCGTCGAGGCGCTTGCCGTTCTTCTTGTAGCCCCAGTGAAACTGGTAGAGCATGTTGTCGTTGAGATAGGGTACGAGCGCCTTCACATCGACATGCTCGATGATGCGGGAACCGAGAAAGGGCGGACGCGGCGGCATGATGCCGTTCTGCAGCTCGTTGCGGCGCAGGCGTGTTTCCTCGACATCCACCGGGCGGAGCGGGGCCTGGGCATCCATGTGCGCGAGCGTCCGCGGCTTGCGACCCGAGCGCGGCTTCCTCGAGGCCTTGCGTTCGGCGAGATGCGCGTCCAGTTCGCCGCGGGCGATGAGATCCATCAGGTTCAGCCCGTCGAAGGCATCGCGCGCATAGGCGACCTTCCCCTCGTCATAGGCGTTGACGCAATCCTCCTCGACATAGGCGCGGGTGAGGGCGGCACCGCCGAGAATGACCGGCAGGTCGAGGCCGTCGCGCGCCATCTCCTCGAGATTCTCGCGCATGATGACGGTGGACTTGACCAGCAGGCCGGACATGCCGATGGCGTCCGCCCTGTGCTCGCGCGCGGCCTCGACGATATTGTTGAGCGGCTGCTTGATGCCGAGATTGACGCAGCGATAGCCATTGTTGGTGAGGATGATGTCGACGAGGTTCTTGCCGATATCGTGAACGTCGCCCTTGACCGTGGCGAGCACGATCGTGCCCTTGCTCGATCCCTCGACCTTTTCCATGTGCGGTTCGAGGTGGGCCACCGCCTTTTTCATCGTCTCCGCCGATTGCAGCACGAACGGGAGCTGCATCTTGCCCGCGCCGAACAGCTCGCCGACGGTTTTCATGCCGGCGAGCAGGTGCTGATTGATGATATCCAGCGGCGGAATGGATTCGAGCGCCTCGTCGAGATCGGCCTCGAGACCGTTCTTGTCGCCATCGACGATCCGCTCGGCAAGCCGTTCCTCGACCTTGTCGCTGCGCTTTTTGGCGGTCGATGCGGCGGCTTTGCGGTCGGCGAAGAGCGCCATGAAGGTCGCGAGCGGATCCTTGCCGTCGCGCCAGTTGTCGAAGATGAGATCCTCGGCCGCCTGCACTTCCTCCTTGGGGATGGAATGCAGCGGAAGGATCTTCGAGGGATGGGCGATCGCACCGGTCATGCCGCGCCGGATCGCATGGTCGAGCATGACCGAATTGAGAACGTGCCGTGCAGCAGCGTTCAGGCCGAAGGAGATGTTCGACAGGCCGAGAATGATCTGCACATTCGGTAATTCGCGCGAGATGGCCTCGATGGCATCCAGCGTCCAGAGACCGAGCTTGCGGTCATCCTGATTGCCGGTGCAGATGGTGAAGGTCAGCGGGTCGATGAGAAGATCGCTCTCGGCGAGGCCATGCTTTCGACAGGCGAAATCGACCAGCCGATGGGCGATGCGAAGCTTGTCCTCCGCGGTCTTGGCCATGCCGTCTTCGTCGATGGTAAGGGCGATGACGGCGGCACCGTGTTTTTTCGCGAGACGCATGCGGGCGGCGGGCGCGTCTTCGCCATCCTCGAAATTGATCGAGTTGATGACCGCCTTGCCGCCATAGAGTTCGAGGCCGGCCTCGAGCACCTCGATTTCGGTGGAATCGAACACGATCGGCGCATCGACGAGGCCGCGCATCCGCGTCGTGACCTCGCTCAGCTCGTGCTTCTCGTCACGGCCGACAAAGGCGGTGCAGAGGTCGATGGCATGGGCGCCCTCGCCGGTCTGTTCGCGGCCCATGGCCACGCAACCGTCCCAGTCACCCTGTTCCTGCATCGTGCGGAAGCGCTTGGAGCCGTTGGCGTTGCAGCGTTCGCCGATGGCGAGATAGGCGTTCTCCTGACGCAGCGGGACGGCGGAGAAGAGCGAGGCGATTTGCGCTTCGCTCCTGACCTCGCGCGTTTTCGGCGCCGGCCTGTAGCCGTCCTCGGCAAGTCCGCGCAGCATTCCGTCGAGTGCGGCGATATGCTCTGCACCGGTGCCGCAGCAGCCGCCGATCATGGAAACGCCGTCCTCGACGACAAAGCGCCTGAGCCATGAGGCCATTTCTGCGGGCCCCAGCGGATAGTGGGTCTGGCCGTCGCGCAGTTCGGGCAGGCCGGCATTGGGCTGAACGGAAATGAAGCCCGGCCAGCCCTCGGCCAGCTGGCGCAGATGTTCGGCCATCTCCTTGGGGCCCGTGGCACAGTTGAGGCCGAGCCCGTCGACGTCGAGCGCGCCGATGGCGGTCATCGCCGCCGCGATTTCCGTACCGACCAGCATCGTGCCGGTGGTCTCGACCGTGAACTGCACGAAAACAGGCACGGACCGCCCGCCCGCCATGGCCACGCGCGCGCCGGCGACGGCGGCCTTGATCTGCAGCGGATCCTGACAGGTCTCGATGAGCAGCGCATCGACGCCGCCCTCGATCAGCGCCCCCGCCTGGACCGCCACCGCCCCCTCGATGTCGCGATAGGGGATGTGGCCCAGGGACGGCAGCTTGGTGCCGGGGCCGATGGCACCGACGACGAAGCGCCGGCGCTCGCCGGCGCCCA
>JAGREZ010000496.1 GCA_020446285.1 Geminicoccaceae bacterium | reverse complement strand
TGGCGAACCGCGACTTTCCGGACAGTGCCCTCTACCACGAAGCGCACAGCCACGTCCTGCGCCATAAAAAGAGCGCCTGAACGAACGGGAACAACTCGACACGCTCTCACCCGACACGCTCTCAACTGTCGTCCGGCTCGTGCGGCGCCTCGACCCTGAGTGTCGCGAGCTTGTGGCCGCGGCGCTTGACCACGGTGATGCGGTGGCGACCGATGACCAGCGTCTCGCCCTCGGCGGGGATGCGGCCGGCGTGATCGGTGAGAATGGCCGCGAGCGTCGGTTCGGTTTCCGGCAGAACCCAGTCGAGATGCCGGTTGATGTCACGCGGGGCGACACGGCCATCGATCGTGAGCGACCCGTCCGCCGCCGTTGCCGGCAGATCGGCGGGCATGTCGCGCTCGTCGAAGATGTCGCCGACGATTTCCTCCACCACATCCTCGAGCGTCACCAGCCCCTTGATCGTGCCATGCTCGTCGACCACCAGCGCCATGTGGGTGCGGGTGCGCTGGAAGGCTTCGAGCTGGCGTTCGAGGCGGACATTGCGGGGAATGAATGTTGCCGGGCGCATATGGTCGGCGAGTGTCCGGGAACGATCGGCCTCGAGCAGATCGCGTGCATGCAGGACGCCGACGACATGATCGGGGTCGCCGATCCAGAGCGGAAAGCGGCTGAATCGCGCCGCACCGATCTCGCTCAGCGCATCGGCGATCGTGCGCTCGGCATCGAACGACACCATCGAGGAGCGGTGGGTCATGATCTCCTCGACCGTCACCCGGCCGAGATCGAGAACGCCGCGCAGCATCTGCGAACGCTGCCGGTCGCGCATCGAATAGCCGCGAAGCTCGATGATGCGGGCGCGCAGTTCGTCCATGACCGGCTGATCGCCGGTGGTATCGCCGATGCCGAACAGGGCGAGGATGGAACGCACGATCCGCTTGAGGACGGCGCTCACCGGGGCGAGGAGCAGCACGAGGACATGCAGGACCGGCGCCATTCTCAGCGCCAGCGTCTCGCATGAGCGGATGGCGTAGGTCTTCGGCAGCACCTCGGCGAAGATCACGAGCATCACGGTCATGACGAGCGTCGCGACGGCGACACCGGCATTGCCGATCATCTGCAGGAACAGGTCGGTGGCGAGTGCCGAGCCCAGGATGTTGAAGATGTTGTTGGCGATCAGCAGGACGCCGATGAGGCGCTCCCTGTCCTCGAGCAGCAGTGCCAGCCTGCGCGCGCGCCGGTTCCCGTCCTGCGCCAGTTGCCGGATGCGCGCATCGGAAACCGCCGTGACCGCCGTCTCCGTCGCCGATGTCATGGCCGAGCAGACGATCAGGACGGGGATGGACGCGGCAAAGAAAAGCAGGAGATGCGAGCTGGCTTCCAACGAGGGAGTCTCCCTGTCTCGGCGACCACCGCCGTGACATCATCGGGCGCTTTCCCGATTGGCGGCATGGATTGCGGACTGCCGGTGATGTCGTGCAGGCCGCACAAACGGTCAAGTCCGCCGAACGACATATCCAATACCCCGCCGCAGGCAGCGGGGTATTTTCCCCCTGCGTTCAAGCGCCACGCAGGCGGCACTCCCGGTCGGTCGCTAGTCGGAGC
>JAGREZ010000495.1 GCA_020446285.1 Geminicoccaceae bacterium | reverse complement strand
CGGACAGGCTCGCCCGGCACACGCTGCCGCCGTCCCTCGCCGCGTGGCGGATGCAGGAGTCCGTGCGGCAGGATGTGCAGCTTCTCGGAGCTGACGCCGGCCTGCAGCAGCCGGGCACGCGCCTGTCGTGTATGCACGATGACCGCATCGGCGCGCCGGAGAACCCCGCCATAGCCGAGCTTCATGAGCGGACTGCCGTTGCCGTTGTAGGGATTGCTGTCATGGGCGGTGACAACCAGCGGCGCGCGCATGCGAAGAAATGGCAGGAAGACCCTGTCCACCGGTGGTAGCGGCGCCCACTGCATGTGCACGATACGAGGCTGCAGACGACCGAGGCGGGCAATGAGACGCGCAAGCCCGACAGCATGTTCGACCCCTTTTACCAATCGTCCGCCGCCAAGCCGTCCGGCCAGCGGATAGAAGAGGTCGAGACGATCGCCGACCGGTTCCATCTCGTCGAAACCACATTTGCCGACATGGAGGCTGGCAACACCCTGACGCAGCAGCGCCGCCTGCAGGGCGTAATCATAGGCCGGTGTGAAATCGCCCGGATCGAGCAGGATGACCGGCGCCTTGCCGGTCGATCGCACACTCATGGAACCGGCTCCGCAAGTTGCGGCCGACGGGCGGAGGCGGCGACATTCCAGGTCACGGCCCGCTCGCCGCGAAACGCACGCCAGACGCCTACGGACGCTCCGGCGAACGCGAGCACGGCATTCCAGACCCGATCGGCACCGGCGATCCTGTGGCGAACAGCGAGAACGGCCACGGGCAGCATGATCGCGACAGTGGCCAGGGCCGGAATCATGCCGACGAGCGAAACGAACAGGCCGAACCAGCATATCGCGGAAGCGAGGAGCGCATAGCCGCCGAGCCAGCGCAGGAGCCGGTGGGCGACATATTTGTAGAGATGCCAGGGATCGAGCCGGCGCAGGCGAGGCCACAACGTGAAATGCACATGCATGCATTCGCAGGCGATCCGGATCTTGCGCCGGAACTCGTCACCTTCATCGGTGGTGTGCGGTTCGAAGGCCCGCAGCTCGGGCGCGCGCACGACCCGCCAGCCGTCACAGAGGATGGCGAGCGAGATATGGAGATCATCGATCAGCCCGTCGGGGACGGGGCTGTGCGCCCGGCGACGAATAGCGAAGAGCGACCCGTCGGCACCAAGAACGGAACCCGTCGCCGTTTCCAGTCCCTTGCTCCATTCGTTGAAGCGCCAGTAGGCAGCACCGGTCGAGGCGGTGGCGGAACTCCCGGCGTTGACATAGGTCAGATCGGAGCAGACACAGCCGATCGCGGGATCGGCAAACTGGCGTTCGAGAACGGCGCGCGCGCCACGATCAATCATCACGGTGGCATCGGTAAAGAGAATGATCTCGGCCTCGGCTCGGGCGACGAGCAGGTTCATCCCATGCGTCTTGCCGCGACGCTCGGCGGAGACGACGAGATCGATGGAATCGCCATATTCGCGCAGGATGTCGGCCGTACCGTCATCGGCACCGTCCACATAGACATGAATGTCCAGTTCACCGCCGAAGGCTTCCCGCAGACCCATGAGATCCTCGATCTTCGCCCTTATTCCTGATGCCTCGTTATAGGCACAAAGACAGATGGCGAAAGAGGAAGGTGCGCGGCCGCCGGTCGAGGGAGCGGGAGGGAACCGGCCGAAACGCCGGGCGAGTTCCAGCGTCAGCTGGTAGGGACCGAACGGCCAGAGGCCGACGACCAGGAAGGCGAGTGCCGCCAGCAGCCAGAAAATACTCATGGACACTCTCCCTGCCGGCCACACCGCCCGGCGCGCGCGCCGGCGAAGCGCCGGATGCAACGGTTGCGATCAGTACGCATTTTCACCCTTCAGGCTGGCCCAGGGCGTACGCAGAAGGATGGAGAGATCGAGGCCGATGGACCAGGTGCTGATATAGTCGATGTCGCGTTCGAATCGCCGGACCAGCTTTTCCTCGGTATCGGTATTGCCACGCAGGCCGGTCACCTGCGCAAGCCCCGTGAGCCCCGGCTGCACGCGGTAGCGGCGGGCGAAATCCTCCACCACTTCCTCGTACAGCCGGTCGCCGGCCTTGGCATGGACCGGATGCGGCCGGGGACCCACAAGCGACATCTCGCCCCTGAGCACGTTGATGAGCTGCGGCAGTTCGTCGATGCTGGTGCGGCGGATGAAGGCGCCGACGCGGGTTACACGCGGATCGTTGCGGGTGGTCAGCCTCTCGGCGCGCGTGTCGAGCCGGTCGGCATACATCGAACGGAATTTCAGGCAATCGAAGATCTGACAGCCGAGACCGTAGCGTGGCTGGCGGAAGAAGACCGGCCCGCGGCTGTCGAGTTTGATCGCCAACGCGGTGACCAGCATCAGCGGGGCGAGAAAGACGAGCAGAAACGATGCACCGACCACGTCGAGCGAGCGCTTGAGCAGACGTCCCTTCCAGTCGAGTGCCGGCGCGACGATTTCGGCGAACTCAAGCGTTTCATCCCGACGACGAACACGCCGGCTTCGCTGCGGCATGGTCGAAAGCGCGGCCACAAGCGGCTGGATATCCGCATTCTCGCCCGGATCGAGCATGATGACCTCGTCGAACATGGTGTGTCTGAGACGGCTCAACGCGCGATCGAAGGCTATGAACTCGAAGGCGATGAACGCACCGAGATCCTGACGCAGCCACGCCACCAGGCCCTCGGGCTCCGCCTCGAGCGCATCATGCAGGATGGCGACGCGCCTGCGGGGCCAGGTGAGCCTGGACAGGATTCCGCGACGCGCCGCGAAACGCGGTGGTCCGGATTCGGGGCCAGGCGACAAGGGCCATGTATAGGAATTGGACGTAGAAGGCATTGAGGTACCCGCCGAGAAACAGGAATTGGAAGAGACAGGCGATCGCCAGAATCCGATCCGGCGCATGACGGAAGAGCGCATGGAGATAGAAGACGGTGAAACCGAAGGTTCCGATCAGGCCGTATTCCACGAAGAGCTTCAGCCAGGAGGAATCCTGGACGGCATAGTCGAGCGACTGAACGATCGTCTCCACGCTCCCCGGCCCGAAGCCGAAGAACAGTGCGCGCGGATGATCGAGAATCACGTCGGCGACGAGCCAATAGGGCCCGAACAGTCGCATGGAGCCGCTGGCCATGGGATTGTTCAGTTCGTCGAGACGGTCGAGGAACAGCGAGAAAGGGGGAACCCCGGATAGAAAGGGCAGAAGCGGCAGCAGGATCGCCGGAAGCAGCAGGAGCCACCACCAGCGAAGACGGAATGCCAGCGGCACGACGAGGGCAATGAGAAGGAGAGCACCTGTGCCCGAAAAGGAAACGATGTAGGCACAGGCGAACAGCAGTAACACCGGCGGCCGTCGCGCATGAAGAAGCTCGATGACGATGGCGAATGCGAGTGCCTGCGAGAAATGCGAGGGCTCGAGGAACCAGAGCCCCGTACTCTTGAGCAGTTCCACTCCCTCGCCCACACCGATGCGCAGATTGAAACCCTGAATGAAGAAATCCTGCGGCAAGATGAGATCGAGGGGGAACATCGCATCCGGGCCGAGCACGAACTGGATGGCGAATTGCAGGAGACCGGCAAGGGCCGAGAGAATCATGACCCGCTGGAAGACTTCCAGCATCATCTCGTAGGTGCTTCGTTCGACCTCGACCATGAGAATGAATGGAAGATACAGGACAAGCAGCATGAAGAGCGAGTCGGGCGAGAACCCCTGTGTCCGACCAAACAATGTGGCGAGCAGGGTCGCCGCCGCGAAACCATAAAGTCCGACGCGTACCGGATCCAGGCGAAGCCGGCCACGGCTGACAGCATGGATCACAAGCATGAAGGCGACTGCAAAGCCGACACCAACGATACCGCCGGTGCCCGGCACGGCGAACCGCTGGAGAACGGTGACGCACAGCAGGATTCCGAGCCAGAGGACGAGACTGGCCCGAACCGGATCCTTCGACGACTGCGTGCCCACACGCGCAGGATGCATCGCCGTTGCCGCCATGGCCACACTCACCACTGGTCACCACGCATCGCTGCCGGCCTCCGGCCAGACGAACGCGACGCCGACCATCGCTCGGGCTGTTCGGCGCCGTGGGCACAAATCATCGGGACTCCTCAACCATCTGAGCGAACAACGCGTGGCTATCACAAGGCCCGGTACGGCCCTGTTGCCAGAGCCGCCGGCCGGTCCTGCCGGCATCCGCCCGACCCGATTCCGCGAGGAACCCGACCCGATTCCGCGAGGAAAAAGAGTCCGGACGGACAGGTTTTTGTCTACGCGTGCACAATGCTCAATTTTTACATTCAAATAAGAACCGTAAGTCCTTGGGAATACTCCAGTAAGCATATAGATTTACTATTATTCACTCAAAAATAGAAAGTGCTCGCGTATTAGATGACTTTTTAGTGTAACAAACCTTTCGTATTGTTGTCCATTCGGGAATTTCGCATTTTTAGTTGAACAACGATCCATTCCGTCAGCTCGCGGGTGATCGGTGCCCGGAGATGGTAGGCATCGAAAAATGCGCTCTCCGGAAGAGCGAGAGCATCATGTGCGTCGACGAGGAAAAAACCGCCCGCCGACGCGATCGCCGCAAGGCGTGCACGATGCCGGGCGAAGCGTGTTCCATCAGGATCGTGTGCATCGAGATATCCCGGCCGCATGGGTGCGATCACCAGGGTGAAGGTCACGCCCCTGCGATCAAGTATCCGGGAAAGGTCGCCGAGTGCTGCATGACAGCGCTC
>JAGREZ010000494.1 GCA_020446285.1 Geminicoccaceae bacterium | reverse complement strand
CGCTCGAAGATCGTTCGCAGAAAGGCGAGATATTCCCCCGTATGCACGGCGGCAATCGGCGCAGCGCCATGGTCGGTGACCTCGGCGCGCTCGAGTCCTGCACGCGCTGCGCCGGCAAGCAGCGCATCGATTCGCGCCGGCTGTTCGGGATTGGGCTTCGGTGCGCCGCTCGAAAGGAAATGTCTGGGATCGTGGTGCCGCTGGCGTTTATCGAACAGAAGTTTCACGTCTTTCTGCCTCCCCCGTCGCGGAACAGCTGCCTGAAAGCCCCGCTATCGATGTGCAGGGGCCGGTCACGCGGATCCTGCACGAATCCGAGACGGCGGTAAAAGGCGAGCGCGCCGTCATTGTCATCATAGACCATGAGCGTGAGATAGGTGGCGCCCCAGAGCGAGTCCGCATCCATGGCACTCGCGGCAAGCAGACGCCGCCCCAGCCCCTGCCCTCGTGCCGCAACGTCAACCCAGATATCCTGCACATGGACGCCCGGCTCGCAACGGATGGTGGAGAACGCCGGAAAATACAGGACGAATCCGAGTGGTTGATCCGGACCTTCGGCGATGAGCGTGCGGAACAGCGCGTGCTCACCGAAACCGTGTCGGCCAATGGCATCGCTGTCATCGCGATAACAGCCGGCATCGCCGATCTCCTGAAAATGACGGGCAAGCATGGCGGCAATGAGGGGGCTGTCCTCGACCCGGGCCTTGCGGATATCGATCGTGCTCGTCATGGACGGATATCCGGGATCGTATCGGCGAACCGTTCGAGAGCCTTCGTCAGTTTTTCGACGAGTTCGTCGATCCCTTGCCGTGTCACGATCAGCGGTGGACAGACAAGGACATGATCTCCCTCGAGACCGCCCCGGCTGCGCCGCGAATAAAGGATCAGCTCCTCTTCGTAGGCAAGTTCGACGACCCGCTCGAACGCGTTGAGCGTCGCCGGCAGGGGCTGTCGCGAATTGCGGTCGGCGACCAGTTCGAAGGCCAGCAGCAATCCCTTGCCGCGCACATCGCCGATGAATTCGAACCGCTGGGCCAGCGCTTCGAGACGCGCCCTGAGCAACGCACCCATTCGTTCGGCATTGGCGATCATGTCGTCGGCCAGCATCACATCCAGGACAGCCGCACCGGCGGCACAGGCGAGCGGATTGCCGGCATAGGTGAAACCGTGCGGGAATCCCCCGGCATCGAGAACGGTCTCGACGATATCGTCATTCGCCAGCATCGCCCCAAGCGGCATGTAGCCGGCACCCAACCCCTTGGAAAGAATGACGATATCCGGTGCAGTTCCCCAGTGCTCGCCGGCGAGAAAACGGCCGGTGCGCCCGGCGCCGCTCATCACCTCGTCGTGAATGAGCAAGACTCCGTAGCGATCGCAGATCCGCCGGACGGCTTGCGGATAGCCCTCGGGCGGCACGAGCGCTCCCGTAGCTGCTCCGCCGACCGGTTCCTCGACAAAGGCAAGAACAGTGTCCGGCCCCTCTGCGAGGATCCGCTTCTCGAGCATCGACGCATAGTGCTCACCGGTTGCAGCATCGCTCTCGTCAAGCCCGTCGAGCCAGGCTCGCGGTGCCGGAATCTTCGGCATGTTCTGCATCATCGGCGCATAGGGTGCGGTGAGCGGATCGTAACCGGTGAGCGCGAGCGCACCGAGCGAACCGCCATGATACGAGGGAAAACGCGAGATCACCTTGAATCGCGCTCCCTCGCCGCGGGCGACCGCAGCGGAGCGGGCGAGCTTCAGGGCACTTTCCACAGCCTCGGATCCTCCGGAGACAAGAAAGGCACGGTTCATGTCCCGGGGGCAGAGCGCACAGAGCCTGATCGCCAGTTCCTCCGACGCTTCGGTCTCGAAATGCAGGCGATACCCGAAGGTCGAACGTTCCATCTGCCGGCGCATTGCCGCCAGCACACGTTCGTCACCATGGCCGATATTGCAGACCATCGCTCCCGACGAACCGTCGAGAAAACGCCGGCCGTCCTTCGTCCACATATGGATGCCGCGAGCCCGATCGAGGATCGGGCGGCGTTTTCGGGTCTGGTAGAAAAGCCGGCTCGGTGCGGGCTGTCCTGTAGCGAACTCGCTCATGATCTCCTCCGGAAGAACGGGGCGATCATCGACGGTTCGGGCACTCCCGAAAAGCGCGCAAACCGTATCCGGAAAAAAAATGGCCCGGTCGAGGCGGTCATCTCTCCCGGGCCGTGCAAGCGCTAGTGTTCATCGAACCGGGGTGAACCGTTGATGCCGGCAGGAACCGACACCCGCGGCCCACCCCTGAGGCAAGTGGGTCAGGTCAGCTTGCCGCTGATCTGCTTGCCCTTGGCAATGTCCGCCTGAATGGCGAACGAACCATTGCCGTTCTGGGTGCTGACAACCAGCGCCTTGCCGTCACCATTCACGTCGGTGGTCTTGCCATACCATCCGTTGATCGGCTTGGATCTCGGCGTCACGCCCTTCTTCGCCGTCAATGTTCCGTCAGCATTCTTGGTGACACCGGAGAAGTCGATCTGACCGCCGCTGTCGAGTTTCAACCATGCCTGGGAACCACCCTTCCAGATGAACGTACCCTGACCGAACATCGGGTCCATCACGGTGTAGTTGACGTGCGGCTTCACCATGCCCGGCATGGAAGGCCCTGTCGGACCCGTGGGGCCGGTAGCGCCCGTGGCGCCGGTAGCACCTGTGGCACCGGTAGCACCGGTTGCGCCCGTGGCACCCGTGGCACCGGTTGCACCCGTGGCACCGGTAGCGCCCG
>JAGREZ010000493.1:5548-6842 GCA_020446285.1 Geminicoccaceae bacterium | reverse complement strand
TGGGTGGCGAGGTCGAAGGCGATGGAGAGCCCCTTCTGCCCGGCGGCGAGATTGCGACGGTAGAAGGCGTTGCTTTCCTCGGCCGTGGAAAAGCCCGCATACTGGCGGATCGTCCAGGGCTGATTGACATACATCGTCGGATAGGGCCCCCGCAGATAGGGGGCGATGCCCGGATAGCCGCCAACGAAATCCAGCCCGTCACTGTCCGCCGGTCCGTAGATCCGGCGAACGGCGATCTCCTCGGGCGTCATCCATGGCTCGCCCGCAACCGCCGTTCCTTCACCGATCGACGGTTCCAGCGCGATCGTCGAGAAATCGGGGATGATGCTCCCGGTCGTGCCATCCCTGCTCATGGTCGTTCTCCAATCAGGAGCGATTGCGCATCTTCCAGGATCGAGAGAAGATCGGATGAGGCATTGAGGAAGGTGTCGATGCCGGCCCCTCTCAGCTCCGGGCTTTCCCTTCCGGCCAGATAGACCGCCTCAGCACCCGCATCCTGCAACGCCTGCGCGACTGCACGGGCCTCCGCGAGGTAGCGTTCGTCGGTCCCGCAGATGCAGGCGATCCTGCATCCGCTTTCCGCAAATGCGCGTCCGGCCGCAGTTGCGTCGTCGAGCGGCGCGCTCGTGATCGCCTCGATACCGCCGGCCTCGAATGAATTCCTTGCGAAACTCGCCCGCGCGCCATGTTCGGCGAGACTTCCGATACAGGCGAGAAAGACACAGGCCCGCTCCCCGTCGCTGTCCCGGCGGGCGTCGGCCAGATCACGCAGCCGTTCGAAGCCTTCGGCCAGACGTATCCTCGCGAGCGGCGTGGCGATCGGTTCGAACCCGGCGACCGGTGCGGGATCGGGAAGGGTATCCGGATCGAGCCTGCCGGTCTCCGGCACCACATCGTCGAGCAGGGGAAACCGGCTGACACCGATGACGGGTTCGCGATTGGTGGCGATGCGTTTCATGCGCGCATCCCGGCTTCGCGCGATCGTTTCCTGAACGCTGCCCTCGACCAGCGCCTTCTCCATGCCGCCCGCCGCCTCGATCTGCTGCACGCCTTCCCAGGCCTGCCGCGCGAGGGCGTCGCACAGGCTCTCGATGGCAAAGGCGCCACCGGCGGGATCGATCACCCGGTGGAGCTGGCTTTCCTCCATGAGGATGATCTGGATGTTCCGCGCGAGACGGCGCGCCTTCGCCGAGGAATAGCCGAGCGACCAGTCATGCGGGAGGACGCTGATGACACGCGCGCCACCGCAGATCGCGGTGAAGGTGGCGACCGTCGTGCGCAGGAGGTTGGTCCA
>JAGREZ010000493.1:5231-5438 GCA_020446285.1 Geminicoccaceae bacterium | reverse complement strand
CTTCGCGATGCCTGAAAGGAAATCGGTGTCGACGGCGAGGCGAAGGCCGATCTGCCGCGCCGCCTTTTCCACATTCATGCCGCGTTCGACGAGCGCGCGCAGACAGGCGATGCCGGTGGCGATCACCGCCGCGAGCTCCTGCGCGTCGCTGGCGCCGGCTCCATGCCAGACCTCGCCATCGGCCCGCAGGGTGCGCCAGCCGGAACG
>JAGREZ010000493.1:2751-5134 GCA_020446285.1 Geminicoccaceae bacterium | reverse complement strand
CCGAGCTCGCGGGCCATGGCGGCCGTTTCGACGAAAAACGGCCCCGCGTCGAAGGCAAGGTGCAGGTCCGGCCGGTCGATTCCATCGATGACGCGGCGGAGATCGTCGGCGGAGGCAAGCACGACCCCGTCCGGCGGGTCGCCGGAGATCCGCCGCTCGCGGTCGATGCGAAGCTCGATGGAGGTGCAGCCTCCGGCGAGATCCGCGGCAATCGCAGCGCGTGCCTGATCCGGCGCGGGCGCATCGCAGATCTGCCGGATGTCCCAGCCGGACGGGGCCGTCGCCACCGCCGCCGAGCCGCGCGTGAAGGGCCAGGCACCGACCGAACGGGCCATGCCGGCCGGCAGGTCGTCCGGGCCATGAAGCGGCCTGACCGGTATGCCGTCCGCGGTTTTCGAGACGAGCGTGGATGCGGGATCCTTGCCCTTGAGCACCTTTTCGACAAGGGCCAGCCACTGGTCCTCGCTGGCCGGATCGAAATCCGCCGCAAGCGGTGTCAGGCGATCGTTCATGGTCGGTATCCCGATCGGGGTTCGGTTATCGGCAGGCTCCGGCAGTATCCCGGACGACCGGTCCGTGACCAGCCCCGCCGTTTCCTGCAACACGGGTCGTCATGGTCGCCAGTCTAGAGACATTTCGCAAGTCGGGCCTGCGAGCGCGACGACCGGTCGCGTGAACGGCCGGGCTGCGCGGATCGCCGGTTCAACGGGTGATGGGAGCACATTTCGCGTCGAGGAAACTCCGGAGTTCATCCGGTGCGATCTCGATTTCAAGCCCGCGCTTGCCGCCGGAAACGAAGATGCTTGCATGTTCGAGCGCGGACATGTCGAGAGCGGCCGCGAGCGCCTGTTTCTGGCCGAACGGGCTGATGCCGCCCTTGACGTAGCCCGTGGCCCGTTCGGCCCTGCCCACATCGGCCATCGCCGCGCGCCTCGCGTCGAGGATCCGGGCGAGTGCCTTGAGATCGAGCGAGGCGGCGACGGGCACGATGGCCATGGCGAGCCTGTCGCCGTCCAGTTCGGCGACCAGCGTCTTGAACACGCGGGCGGGATCGAGATCGAGCGCGTTCGCCGCCTCGAGACCGATGGCCCGTTTCTCGCCGCCCCCTTTCTCGCCGCCCCCTTTCTCGCCGCCATAGTCGTAGACATGCAGTCCGAACGCCACGCCGGCCTTTTCCAGCGCGCGCACGGCTTGCGTTCCCCTTGACGGCCTCGCCATCAGATGCGCGCGAGCGCGACCAGTTCATCGCGCAGTTCGAGATTGGCACCGTTGACGATCATCTCGATTTCGCCTTCGTCGAGCAACAGGTCGCGATCCTCGCGATCGGCCCATCCCGCCGTGGCGCGGTTGTGAAATTCCATGGTGTGGCGGGTGATCGTTCCGGCGTCGAGCCAGGACAGCAGACGGTTGAAATGGTGAACGGTGCCCGAAAAGAGATCCTCGTAGACCACCACGCCCATTCTCGATCCATATCGGCGGACCAGATCCACCATCTTTTCATGACCGGCATTCCATTGCGCCAGCGCTTGCTTCGCTCCGGCCCCCCAGACCGTATCGGCGGGATCGAGCCTGCGCCGCTTCCACGAATCCGCCACCCGCAGCGGATGACGGGTGATGAGCAGCATCCGGCTTGCCGGCAGAACCGCGAACATGCGCTCGGCATGCCAGAAATAGTTGGGCACCTTGTCACCGATGACGGCCGCGCGCGCGAACTTGTCCCGCAGGAAGGACACATAGCGCTCGTCCGAGCGCCAGCCCGTATTGTGCGTCTCCGCGCGTTCCGGTTCGAGAAAACGGCCGGGCTCGAACAGGGTTTCGTCCATCTCCCTGATCCGTTCCGGCGTCACCAGATTGAAGAATCGCTCCTGACCGATCACCACGCCCGGATGGGCATTGAGCAGATCGGTGAGTGCTGTTGTACCTGACCGGGCAATGCCGGAAACGAGAAGATAACGCTTCAAGACCTGGCCCCGCCCTTTCCCTTGCATCTGCGGAAGATCACCGGCACCAGCGCCAGAACCGCGAGCCCAAGGATCGGAAGAATAACCTCAGGTTGCAAGAAGATTTGCATATCCGGATCCTCGCCGCGATCGAACAGGGCGCCGAGGCCATTGCCGACGCTGGCATAGACGAGCCCGCCCGGAATGATGCCGACGAAGGTCGCGAGTGTGTAGGTCGAAAGCCTGACGCCGAGAAAGGCAGGTACGAGATTGACCAGCCAGAACGGAAAGAGCGGTATCAGCCGGAGTATGAGAAGGTAACTCAGCGCGTTCTCGGCAAAACCCTCCTCCATGCGCGCGAGCCATGGGCCGGCGCGGGCGCGCAGGCTCTCGCCGCAGGATGTGCGGGCGATCAGGAAGACCAGGACGGCGCCGAGTGTCGC
>JAGREZ010000493.1:0-2626 GCA_020446285.1 Geminicoccaceae bacterium | reverse complement strand
CCGGCCTGAAGCGGTCGTGCCGCAACCGCCTGTTCGAGCCATGCACGATGCTCGCGCAGTGCGTCGAGCGTGAGATAGTGCTGCAGGTCGAGGGCGAGGACGAGCGCGATGGCCATGACGAGGGCCACGAGCGGGAGATAGCGCTTCCACGACGCCGGAGCTTTCCCGTCCCCGCTCCCACGGCTGTTCATCCGAGCCTGCCGAGCCAGCGGACGATGCAGCGGGTCCGCTCGCCGAAGAGCTTCGGCGCATAGAACAGACCCGCGACGCGCTTGTTGATCTCGCTCAGTGTGGGATAGGCAACGATGGTGGAAGCCATTGCCGAGAGTTTCATCCGCCTGTCGATGGCCATCGACCAGGGCAGCAGGAGTTCGCCCGCCTGACGCCCGGCGATGGTGGCGCCGAGCACGCGGCCGCGGGGCGTCACCACGACCCTGATCCGGCCCCCGGTCGCACGTTCGGCGCGGGCCCGGTCATTGTCGGCAAAGGTCGTTTCGACGGTTTCGTGGGCGATGCCCCGCGCCTTCGCCTCGCTTGCGGTGAGCCCGACATGGGCGAGTTCGGGATCGGTGTAGGTGACGCGCGGAACGGCATCGTGATTTACCTTCGCCGGCAGCCGGAAGAGCGCGTTGCGGATGACGATCCCGGCGTGATACCCGGCCATGTGGGTGAAGGCATGCGGCCCGGCGACGTCACCGATGGCAAACACGCGCCTGTTCGTCGTTCGAAGGCGCGCGTCCACCCGGATTCCGCTCGCATCATGCGCTATGCCGGCAAGCTCGAGGTCGAGCTCGCCGATATTCGGCCTGCGACCTGTCGCCACGAGCAGGTGACTGCCGCCGATGCGCTCCTCCCCGCCGGCCCCGTCCGCCAGAACGATGGCCGGACCCGCCTCGATCCGCTCCACCCTGACATTGTCGCGAACCGCGACACCATCGCGAATGAGGCTGTCGCGAACGATCGAGCGAAAACAGGGTTCCTCGCGCGCCAGCATCGGCCCGGCATCGACCAGCGTCACCGCCGCACCGAGACGGCGAAAGGCCTGTGCCAGTTCGGTGCCGACCGGCCCGGCACCCAGTACGAGCAGATGGTCCGGCAGTTCATCGAGATCGAAGATCGTCTCGTTGGTGAGAAAATCGACTTCGGCAAGCCCGGGGATGGGCGGGATGGCCGGCGATGAACCCGTGGCGATGACGAGGCGGCGTGCGCGGATGCGCATTCCGCCGGCCTCGACCTCGTTCGTGCCGGCAAGGCGGCCATGTGCCCGAATGACCCGAACGCCGAGCCCCTCGAAACGCTCGACACTGTCATGCGGTTCGATGGCGGCGATCACCGAACGGACATGGTGACGTACGGCCTTCATGTCGATGCGCGGTTCCGCCGGCTCGATGCCGAAGGCCAGGGAGTCGCGGACGACATGCGCCCGTTCGGCGACCGCGATCAGGCTCTTCGAAGGCACGCAGCCGAAATTGAGACAATCACCGCCCATGCGTCCGCGCTCGACGAGGACCGTCCTCGCGCCGAGCTGGGCCGCGCCGGCGGCGACGGACAGTCCGCCCGAACCGCCACCGATGATACATATGTCGGCATCGAGCCTTTCGCTCATGAACGATCCATGCTTGTGCGGCGTGCCGTTTTCCAACACATACGCCTCAGGCAGCGCCGCAGCCAGTCTTCCGCTACCCGGCCAGGATAACGATCGTGAGAACCCGCAGCGACCTTATGGCCTTTCTGGCCGACATGAACATGGATGTGACGGTCACCGATCATCCGCCGGTCTTCACGGTCGATGAAGCGCAGCTGCATACGGCGCATCTTCCGGGCGGACACGTCAAGAACCTCTTTCTCGTCGACAAGACGGGCGAATACTGGCTCGTGACCTGCCTCGACGGCCAGCCGCTGAAAGTGAACGCGCTCGCGCGCTTTCTCGGCGCACCGCGCTTCTCCTTCGCCAAGGAGGAACCGCTCTTCGAGCTGCTCGGCGTCCGTCCCGGTTCCGTAACGCCGCTCGCACTCATCAATGACGTGGCGTGCAGGGTCCGGCCGGTCATCGACGAAAAGCTGCTGCGTCACGAACGGGTCAATGTCCATCCGCTGGAAAACACCGCCACCGTGACCCTGTCGAGCGGCGATCTCCTGCGTTTCATGCGCTCGTTCGGCCATGAACCGCTGATCGTCGATCTCGACCGGTCCCTCGACGCCTGACCGCCGGCTGCCCCCATGGGGCCTGACCACCGGCCGACCCCATCGGGCGGGGGTGGAATGGGGCGAGGGTGGACGAACGGGTCTCCTTTCAGATCGTCCTCGAGGCGCACATGTTGGCGACAGCGGCGGTCAGCCGCCGCATCGTTGCGACGAGGGCCTGCTCATCGCGCAGGCGAAAGGCGGTGGTGGCGAGAATGGCGGCGCTGAGAACGGCCTGCTCATGAGGATCGGGATTTCGCGTGTCGCGCATCGAACGATTTATGGTCATGCCTGAATCGAAATCGAGATTGTCATTGACCGCATGCTGATTGCTCATGCTTGCTCCTCAATTGAAAATAGAAATAGCCTCCGGGAAAAAGGCGCCCCCGCAAGCGAAGGCTTGCCGGGGGCGAATAAGGAGGGAGGCACCGTCTGACTTGAC
>JAGREZ010000492.1 GCA_020446285.1 Geminicoccaceae bacterium | reverse complement strand
CGCTCGTGCCGATGCTGACGCTGGGTGTACCCGGTTCGGGTACGACGGCGGTGCTGCTGGCGATGCTCATGACGCTGAACATCACGCCCGGCCCGCTTCTCTTCGAGCAGAAACCGGATGTCGTCTGGGGCCTCATCGCCGCGCTTTTCATCGGCAACGCCATGCTGCTGGTGATGAACATCCCGCTTGTGGGCCTGTTCGTCCGGGTTCTCACCGTCCCGCCGCACATCCTCATGCCCGCCGTCGCCATGGTTTCCTTCGTCGGCATCTACGGCATCTCCGGATCGGTGTTCGACCTGATGCTGATGGTGCTCTTCGGCGTGCTCGGCTGGATCTGCCGCAAGGTGGACATTCCCACCGTACCGATCATCCTCGGGATTCTCCTCGGCAACCAGATGGAAAACAATCTGCGCCGGGCACTCACCATCTCCAACGGCGACTGGTGGATCCTCGTCGAGAGCAGTCTCGCCAAGGGCTTGTGGGCCGCTGCCATTCTCGGCTTCATTGCCCCTCTCGTGATCGGCAAGTATCTGCGCCCGAAGGTCAGGCATGAGGATGACCTGACGGACTGAGAGGCGGCATGTCCGGGCCGATGGCAGCCTGATGGCAGCCGGGTCGATGATACCGGAGGAGTGAGGCAAGCGTGCGCATCTACTGCCCCACCGGGGCGTTCGGTCTCGGATTTCTCGACAGTTCGCACGAGCGTGCGATTGCGATGAAGCCCGACGTCATCGCCTGCGATGGCGGCTCGACCGATTCCGGGCCCTTCTATCTTGGCGCCGGGCAGCCGAAAATGTCGCGCGAGGCGCTGGTTCGCGACCTTGGCCGGCTGCTGCTTGCCCGTGACGCGCTGCGGGTTCCGCTCATCATCGGCTCGTGCGGGACATCCGGCATCGACGCGATGGTCGACATGATGCGCGATCTGACCGTCGAACTCGCCGCCACGCACGGGCTGTCGTTCCGTCTTGCGACCATCCGCGGCGAACAGGAGCCGGCGGATATCGCGGCGCGCTTCGACCGTGGCGGCATCCGGGCCCTTCCCGGCGCGCCGGAGATCACCCGCGACGACATCCTCGCTTGCGAACATATCGTCGGCATGATGGGTGTGGAGCCGATCCAGGCGGCGATCGAAGGCGGTGCCGATGTCATTCTCGCCGGCCGCGCCACCGACACCGCCCTTTTCGCCGCCATGCCGCTGCTGCGCGGCCTGCCGCCCGGCCCGGTCTGGCATTGCGCCAAGACCATCGAATGCGGGGCGATCTGTTCGACCAGACCCGTTGGCGACGGCGTGATCGCCGATATCGACGAAACCGGTTTCGAGGTCGAGCCGGCCTCTCTCGATGCGGCTTGCACACCGCTGGGTATCGCCGCGCACACGCTTTACGAGAATGCCGATCCGGTCTTCATCCACGAGCCGGGCGGCACGCTGAATACCGGCGAGGCGGTCTACACGGCGCTCGATCAGAGACGCACGCGGGTCGAGGGATCACTGTTCGAGCACACGCCCTGCACCATCAAGCTCGAGGGCTCCGCACGCGGCGGTTATCAGACGGTGGCCATCGGTGGCGTGCGGGATCCGCTGATCCTCGGCCAGTTGCAGGACTGGACCGACGGCATGATGGCCTTCTTCGACACACGGGTGAAGGAACTGACGGGACTGACGCTCGGCAAAGATGTGCGCATCGACATTTCCTTCTACGGACGGGACGCCATCATGGGCCGGACGGAGCCGCTTGCAAACGAGGTCGGGCACGAAGTCGGCATGCTCTTCGTGATCACCGCTCCCACCCAGAAGCTGGCGAACACGGTCTGCCGCTTCGTCACCCACATGGGTTCGCACTGGTCGATCCCGGAATGGGACGGATTCATATCGGGCATCGCCTTCCCCTTCTCGCCACCCGAAATCGACCGCGGTCCGGTCTATCATTTCAGGCTGCATCACGTCGTGACCGGCATCGGACCGGACGAGCTGTTCCGCACCCGGTTCGAGGAGGTCGGGCGATGAGCGGAGCACCGGTACGCCTCGGCCGGCTGGCGAAACTGATCCGCAGCAAGAATGCCGGTCCGTTCTGGATCACCTTCGACATCATGTTCGACAGCGATACGGATTTCGAACGGGCCGTGCGTGCCGGCGTCATCACGAAACCCTGGATCGCACGGATCTGGGATCGCAACGAGGCGGACATCGTCCTCGTCGCCCTGCCGCAGGCGCGGGCCATCAAGTTCAGCTTTCCGCGACGGCCGGTCCAGGGCGATCCGGGCGAAATGGACCAGTATGCCGGTCAGCAATACGCTCCCCTGCTTGATCTCGAGATCGCCTGAGGCGTTCGAGGCGAAAGAGGGCGATTTTCGCTCTGCGGCTCCTTCGCTCTTGCGCGTCAGGGGTAAGCACGCCACTTCGAATATCGCAAATTTGTCCGGGCCACCCTTCGCGCGGGAAGTTCGCGCATTGATCCATCCGCTGCAAACGAAGCGTTCACTCGCGTTCCGGACAATCCCGAAACAGGCGATAGCCGGATAACAATTCACAATATTTCCGCATTTCATAAGCTGAACAGCGAAATTGTCGAACATTATTTTCGATGTAATGAATACTGATGGGATATTCGCAAGGTCGGAAAATAAACACTTGGCTATTTAACCTGAATAGTGATAAATATCACTTTCAGGTTGATCATAACAAGGGCGGCTTCCCTGCATGTATCATACCTACGACAAACGGGATCGGTATCACTGGTGTCGGAGCGTGTTCACTTCGCGCGGAGGAGACGAACCGCGCCCTATCGAACACAGGCTCTACCGCGCGATCGCCGGACAGCTCCTCGCCGCGATCGCCATCAGCATTCTCGTTGCCTATGTGTTCAGCACCGCCAATCTGCGACATGAATTCGAGAATGCCGTCCAGACGCAGACGGCAAGCATTCGCGAGGTGGTGACCGGCCTGATCAAGCGCGGCGACTATGTCGGTGTCAGCGAGGTCGGTGGCGTCATGGTGGCCATCGACCATGTCTCGCAACTGCGCATCGAGACGGCATCCGGCTACGTTCTCGCCGATGTCGAACGGCAGACGCCGCCGATCCGCCATCGCGAGGATGTCGAACTGCGCGACGAGAACGGCGTTCTGCTCGGGCGCATGCTCATCGGGTTCAATGACGAGCGCTACGCCGAACACCGGCGCATGAACTTCCTGCTCGTGATCATCGGCCTTGTCGTCTTCTCGATGACCAGTTCCGTGTTCATGCTGTCATTCGTGCGCGCGGCTGTCGTCAAGCCGCTCGTCTCCCTGTCGCGACGCCTGAGCCGGCACAAGCCGGACACAGCGCTGCTCGAGGATGTGAGCCAGTTCCATACCGAGGAAATCCGCACGCTCGCCCGGCTCTTTCGCGGCCTGATCGAGGAAATCACCTCCATCGCCAGAACCGATGCGGTGACGGGCATCCGCAACCGGTTCGCATTCGACAACCGCATCCGCTCGATCGCCTTCCCGCCGTCGCCGGAGGTGGCCGTGGTGATCGTCGACATCGACCATTTCAAGCGGCTGAACGATCAGCTCGGTCATTTCATCTGCGACGGCCTTTTGCGCAAGGTCGGGGCACGCCTCGAAAGCGTCGCCGGTGCCACAGCGGATGCCTACCGGCTCGGTGGTGACGAATTCGCCATCGTCATTGTCGGCACGGCCGAGATCGAGCGGGTCATCGAATCGATCCCGAACCTCTTCCGCAACCCGATCCGGCTCGAGGGCGGCGAATCCGTCCAGATGACGGGCAGTGTCGGGGTTGCCCGTGCTCCCGAAGACGTGATGAACGCACAGGATCTTCTGAAAGCGGCGGACATGGCGCTCTATGAGGCCAAGCGCCGCGGGCGAAACCAGGTGGTTTCCTATTCCGCAGCACTTCGCCACAAGGTCAATGCGATGGCGCACACCATCGACGTTGCGTCCAGACCCGCCCGCCCCCTCGTCGGCGAGTTCATTTGCGGGCAGCCCGGTCGGCTGTTCGCGATCGACCGAAGGAAGGGCGACAATCTCCGCCCGCTGACAGCGCGTCTCTCTCCCGCCACTGTCGATCGTTC
>JAGREZ010000064.1 GCA_020446285.1 Geminicoccaceae bacterium | reverse complement strand
ATCACAGCGCGCCAGGCTCCTTCCCAGCGGCAAAAATCGACGGCCGTCGCGGCTGTCGGCATTTCTTCAACACGCTGCTAGAACAGGTGACGTTAACTTGCACTTAACATGCACCGCACAACCGACGGATGGAGCTTGCTCATGTGGCCTCCGGAACACGCCTTTCTGACCGGCGCCAGCAGCGGTATCGGCCGGGCGCTGTCGATCCTGCTGGCGGAGGCCGGGTGCGGACTGACGCTTGTCGGACGCAATGCCTCAAGGCTTGCCGAGACCGCGGATATGTGCCGGAGCAAGGGAGCGGAGACCAGGACGCTGCTGATGGATGTCCGTGACCGCGAAGGCATGGTGCTGGCTGCAGGCGACACCTTCGACCGACGGCCGGTCGATCTCGTGATCGCCAATGCGGGTGTGTCGGGCACGCTTGAAGGCGACCCCCGCGCGGTGCTCGACATCAATATCGGCGGTGTGCTGAACAGTGTGGAACCGTTCATCGAACCGATGTGTGCAAGAGGGCAGGGACAGATCGCGATCATGAGTTCGATTGCCGGTTTCAAGGGTTTCCCCAACGCACCGCTCTACTGTGCCAGCAAGGCGGCGGTGCGCAGCTATGGCGAAGCGCTCGATGCCCGGCTGCGTCCTCTGGGCGTGGCGGTGACGGTCCTTTGTCCGGGCTTTGTCGAAACGCCGCTCACGGCGGTGAATGCGTTCCCGATGCCGCTCATCATGTCCAGCGAAGCGGCGGCGCGGCGATTGCTCGGTGGGATCGAACGGCGCAAGGCGCGGGTCGCCTTTCCCCTTCGCATGTATGCCATCGTCCGTCTGCTCGAATGCCTGCCCACGGGCCTCGCCAACACCCTCCTCGCGCGAACGGCCGGCAGACGCGCGGCAAAGGAATAGTCCTGTCAGGAAAGGGGCGTAAAACTCAGTTGTTTGCCTGATCGCGGATGCGGCGCCATTTGGCGACATTGCGATTGTGCTCGTCGAGCGTCTTGGCGAACGCATGGCCGCCTGTGCCATCGGCGACGAAATAATAATAGGGCGTGTCGTCGGGATTGACCGCCGCATGGAGTGCGGCGATGCCCGGACTGGCGATCGGACCGGGCGGAAGGCCCTCGATGCGGTAGGTGTTGTAGGGGCTGTCGATCTCGAGATCCTTGCGCAGAAGCGCGCGGCCCAGCGGTCCCCTGCCTTCGGTGAGCGCGTAGATCACCGTCGGATCGGTCTGCAGCATCATCCCCCGGTTCAGCCGGTTGACGAAGACACTCGCCACGGCGCCATATTCTTCGGGGATCGATGTTTCCTTTTCTATGATCGAAGCGAGAACGAGTGCCTGCCCGGGCGTCTCGATGGGAAGGCCGTCCGCGCGAGAGGCCCATGCCTCATCGAGCGCCTTCTGCATGGCCTCGCCCATGCGGTCGATGACCGCCGCACGGGTCTCGCCCCTGGAGAAGAAATAGGTTTCGGGCAGCAACGAACCCTCGGCCGGGATATCGTCGGGCATGTCCCCGTCGAGCGTTTCGTCGCCAGCGACGATCTCCATCACCTCGAAGCTCGTCAGCCCTTCCGGAATGACGATGCGATACTGGACCGACTTGCCCTCTTCAAGGATGTCGAACACCTGCAGCGGCGTGAGGTTCGCCGGAAAGATCAGCTCACCCGCCTTGAGGCCGCGATCGCGCTGGAGCAGCCGGGCGCCGACGCGAAAGAGCAGCGGGTCATCGACGACACCGGCATCGGCGAGTTTCTGGGCGATCCGCGCCACACCGCTGCCGGGCTCGAAATTCACGACCCGTTCCTCGGCCTGCGACGAGGGGGTGTGCAGGAAGCGGTCGAGATACCACCAGCCCGCACCGGCCGTCACCGCGCCCAGAAACGCCAGAAGTGCCGTGGCCTTGAGGATGAAGTGGCCCAAGGGATCAGATCGTGTCGGGATGGGTGAGCACGAGCGACGCATTCGTGCCGCCGAAACCGAACGAGTTGGTCAGGCAGGCACGGATCTCGCGGCGACGTGCCTCGTGCGGAACGAGGTCGATGCCCGTGCAATCGTCAGCCGGATTGTCGAGATTGAGCGTCGGCGGCGCCACCTGATCGCGCATGGCCATGATGCAGAAGATCGCCTCGACACTGCCTGCGGCACCGAGCAGGTGGCCGATGGCGGATTTGGTCGAGGACATGGAGATGTTCGACGCCGCATCGCCGAAAAGCCGTGCCACGGCACCGAACTCGAGTTCATCGCCTGCCGGCGTGCTGGTGCCGTGGGCATTCACATAGTCGATATCGGCGGGAGCGAGACCCGAGCGCTTCACTGCCGCGCGCATCGAGCGGAAGGCGCCGTCATGCAGCGGTGCGGGCGAGGTGATGTGGTGGGCGTCACCGGAAAGGCCATAACCCTTCACCTCGGCGTAGATGGTCGCCCCGCGCCGCCTTGCATGTTCGAGCTCCTCAAGAACGACGATACCCGCTCCTTCACCCATGACGAACCCGTCGCGGCCCTTGTCCCACGGACGCGAGGCCTTTTCCGGTGTGTCATTGTAGCCGGTGGAAAGTGCACGGGCGGCGGCGAAGCCGGCGATGCCAAGACGGCAGATGGCCGCTTCCGTGCCACCGGCCACCATGATGTCGGCATCGTCCCAGGCGATCAGCCGGGCGGCATCGCCGATCGCATGCGCGCCGGTGGAACAGGCGGTGACCGCACTGTGGTTGGGGCCTCTGAGGCCATGGCGGATGGACACCTGCCCCGAGCAGAGATTGATGAGTGCCGCCGGAATGAAGAACGGGCTCACCCTGCGCGGGCCGCGCGTCTCCAGGACGATGGCGGTCTCGGCGATGGTCTGCAGACCGCCAATGCCCGACCCGATCATGACACCTGCACGCTCGCGTTCGGCATCGCTCGTCAGCTCGATGCCGGAATGGGCGATGGCCTGAGCGGCCGCGGCAATGCCGTAGACAATGAAGAGATCGTTCTTCTTGAGATCCTTGGCCTCGATGAAATCCGTGGCCCTGAACTCGTCGGGGTCGAGCAGTCCGCCGATGCGCGCCGGCAGATCGGCGACATCGAAACGGTCGATCGCCCCGATGCCCGAACGCCCCTCGATCAATCGCGTCCAGCTGTCTTCGAGATTTGCGCCAAGCGGCGAGACGAGCCCGATACCCGTGACGACCACGCGACGTTGTCCGGACATGCCCGTTCCTCCCAATACCGACCGGACGCAGCGGTCCGGAACTTCCGCCCGACCCGGGCCGCACGCGCTCGGAGCGTCAGGCGACCGGGCCGGACTGACCGATGGGCCGTATCAGCCCTTGTTGCTCTCGATATAGCTGATCGCATCCTTGACGGTGGCGATCTTCTCCGCCGCGTCGTCGGGAATTTCACAGCCGAACTCTTCCTCGAAGGCCATGACCAGTTCCACGGTGTCGAGGCTGTCGGCGCCGAGATCGTCGACGAAGCTCGCATCTTCGGTCACCTTGGACTCGTCGACACCGAGATGCTCGACGACGATCTTCTTCACACGATCGGCGATGTCACTCATAACCTGTATTCTCCGATGTCGAGACCCGAGCCTTCTCGAGCTCACTGGATTGGTGATGGTATAGGACCGCTGACGTCCGCTCCGGGATCGGGTTTTCCCCGGATTCCCGGCATCGAGCGCCTGTACGCGATGCACGCGGGCTTGATTAGGCGCTGCGGGCGCATCGGGTCAATGGCTTATCAGATCATCGCCATGCCGCCATTCACATGCAGTGTCTGCCCCGTAACATATGCGGCCTCGTCGCTGGAAAGATAGGCCACCGCGGCTGCGACGTCGGCACCCCTGCCGAGGCGGCCGGCCGGGATGCGTTCCATGAGCGCCTGCTTCTGCCTGTCATCGAGGGCATCGGTCATGGCTGTTTCGATGAAGCCGGGTGCGACGCAATTCACCGTGATGCCGCGTGAGGCCACTTCCTGCGCGAGTGACTTGCTCATGCCGATGAGGCCGGCCTTGGCCGCGGCATAATTGGCCTGCCCCGGATTGCCGGTCACGCCGACGATCGAGGTGATGTTGACGATTCGCCCGAAGCGGCGGCGCATCATCCCCTTGAGCGCCGCCCGGCTCAGGCGGAAAGCGGCGAAGAGATTGGTATCGAGGATCGTCTGCCAGTCCTCGTCCTTCATGCGCATGGCGAGCTGATCGCGGGTGACGCCGGCATTGTTGACGAGAATCGTCAGACCGCCGGCGGCTTCGGCGGCGGCGATGGCCTCGCTCATGAAGCCGTCTTCGGTGATGTCGCCGGCTATGGTCGTCGCGCGTTCGGCCAGTTCCCCGGCGAGCGTGTCGAGCGCCTCGCGCCTGCGTCCCGCGAGAACGACATGCGCGCCACGATCATGCAGCGAACGCGCGATGGCGCCGCCGATTCCGCCGGTCGCACCGGTTACCAGCGCCACCTTTCCGGACAGATCGAACATCATGCCATCCCTTCGAGGGTTTCGAGAAATGAGGGAATGTCATCGGGCGTGGAAATGTTGGCGAGTGCAGCACCCGGCACCGCGCGCCTTGCCAGACCTGTGAGGACCTTTCCCGATCCGATCTCGACAAGCATGTCACCGCCGTTCGCGGCGATCCAGGCCATCGTCTCGCGCCAGCGGACGCGTGCGGTGACCTGCCGTTCCAGAAGATCGGCGAAAATACCCGGATCGGCCACGGGTTCGGCGAGAACATTGGCGATGACCGGGCATTCGGGCCGCATGAAACGGACCCCTGCGAGTGCCTGCGCCAGCCGTTCGGCGGCAGGCTGCATCAGGCGGCAGTGAAAGGGGGCGGATACCTGCAGCAGCATGGCCCGCTTGGCGCCACGCGCCTTTGCAAGCGCGCAGGCATCGCCGACAGCCGCCGCCGATCCGCTGATGACCACCTGTCCGTCGCTGTTGTCGTTGGCGACGTCGCACACCGCATCCTTGCCCGAAGCCTCGGCGGCGAGGGCCTCGACGGCACCGATGGGGAGGCCCAGCACGGCAGCCATCGCACCCTCGCCGACGGCAACGGCTTCCTGCATGGCCGAACCGCGGATGCGCAGGAGGCGGGCGGCATCGCCGATACCGAGGGCGCCAACGGCGGCAAGCGCCGAATATTCGCCGAGCGAATGGCCGGCGACGTGTGTGACGAGTTCGGCGAGCTTTCGACCCGCGCGGGCTTCGAGCGCACGCAGGGCGGCCAGCGATGTCGCCATGAGTGCGGGCTGGGTATTGGCGGTCAGGGTGAGCGCGTCGGCCGGCCCCTCGAAGATCAGGGTGGAGAGTTTCTCGCCCAGTGCTTCATCGACTTCCTCGAACACCGCGCGTGCTTCGGGGGACTGTTCGAACAGTTCCCGTCCCATGCCGACGGCTTGCGATCCCTGTCCGGGAAATATGGCGACCTTGACCATTTCGCTCCCTGGTTTCCTGCGGATGGATGAAGGGCGGCCGGTCGTTCCACCGGCGGGACGTGCGCCCTGCGCCGTCACGGATGGTTGGTGAAAGAAGGCGGGCGGGCTGTCAAGCATGCGGATCGATGGCCTGTCGGGAGCGGCATGTGCAGATCCGCCGCGGCGGCGATGCCGTTTCGCGGGTGCCGGAGCCTTCAGATGGCCCGCTCTTCCGTCCGGTTGCGGCCGGCACGCTTGGCCTGATAGAGTGCATTGTCGGCGCGAACGAGCAGGCTGTCGAAGCTGTTGTCGCCCGGTGCTGCCTCCGTCAGGCCGATGCTCACCGTGACCTTGATCTTGCAGTCGGGCTCATCCTGCATGGCCTCGGCGACCTTGTGGCGCAGGCGGTCGGCGACCACCCGTGCGGTGGTGAGGGAGGTCGCCGGCATGATCAGCCCGAACTCGTCTCCGCCAAGCCGGCCGATCACGTCATTGCGCCGCAATTGCGCGCTGCAGCAGGCTGCCACGACCGAGAGAACGAGATCGCCCGTGGTATGGCCGTAGAGGTCGTTGACCTGCTTGAAGTGGTCGATGTCGAGCATGCCGACAGTGAGCTCGGTGCGCGTCTCGCGGCTGTCGGCGAGCGCCTGTTCGCCGAGATCGAAGAAGTGGCGGCGACTGGCGACACCGGTGAGCGTGTCGCGCAGAACGAGCCGCCTGAGACTGATTTCCCTCCGGCTGATCGCAGAAATGTTCGATATCTCGAGGAGATAGGCGCCGTTGACGGTTTCCAGCCCGAGAGGCCGGCCGATGGCGAGAACCTGCATCGGACTGTCGCTGCCCTCGATGCCCGTCTCGATCTGGATCGTGTCGCCCCGGCGGACGACCTCGCACAGGTCGGCATCCGTGAGCGCGCAGATGCACAGGTCGGTAATTCTGGCGCCGGCCTCGATCGGGACCCATGTCCGGGCGGTATCGTTGGCATAGACGACGAGTCCCGTCCCATCGAACAGGATCATTCCGGTGGCCGAACCTTCAACGAGCAAGGCAAGGTCGACAGGATCAATCTCTTCGGCCCGAACCTTCAAGCGATTCGTCCTCCAATATCGCGCGGCCCCGTCCGTTTCCCGTCGGGAAACCGGGCATCGCGCTGCAGCATGAAGACAATTCGCCACCGGAAACCGGCCATCCACGGCTTGCATCACGAATTGCGCTTCTCTTCCTGTTTAGCACAAGCTGCCGAACCTGCAATTGAAACACGGCCCGACAATTATCGGCCCGACAGAAAATATGTCCGCCTGCCGGTTTGAGTAAATCAAAGTGAACAATGTAAAAATATTTATCGTAAAAGTTGTAAAATCTGCGAACCCCTTGCACTGCGTTGTCAACGCATCCGGAACACCGACCGGCTCCCATGTGCGGCTCGATGAGATTCTCCAGATACTTGGCGTTGAGCGCAAGGGTCGTGACCCTTCCAGGGCGAACCGCGTCGCGCGCGTATTCAGGGCAATCGGGCATCCCGTCGATGCCCGGCCATGCTCAATGAAAGTCCCGGCTTGGGAATAATCGCTTGGCCTGGTCACGCGGATGCATGGCGCGGGGAGTGGGCAGCGGTCTTGATGGTGCAGTGTCGGTCCTGGTCGTGGCCTGGTCGATGGCATCGCTCATCGGGTGGCCCAGATCGGCAAGGCGGTGGGATACATCCTCAATTCGTTCGGCAATCAGATGTGTCACGATGCCTTCGCGCTGCAGACGGCCGGTCGTGCGCAGTAGCCGGCCACCCATGACCTCGCGGCGGAAGCGTTCGAAGACCTTGTTCCAGACCACCACATTGCTGACACCGGTTTCGTCCTCGAGCGTCAGGAAAATCACGCCCGAAGCCGTGCCGGGGCGCTGACGGGTAATGACAAGACCGCAGACGGTGGTGCGTTGCAAGGGTGCCTCGATCAGCTTGTCATGCGTGGTCAGTCCCGGCATCGAAGGGCGCAGCAGTTCCATCGGGTGGGCGCGCAGGGTCAGGCGGGTGGCTACATAATCTTCCACCACCTCTTCGCCCAGATGCATGGCCGGCAGGCTGACCCGCGGTTCGGCGATGGCCTCGCCGTCGATGGGGTCACGGAACAGGGGCAGCGGCATCTGACCGCGAATGGCGCGCACCTGCCACAGCGCGTCGCGGCGGGTCAGGCCCATGGCGGCAAAGGCGTCGGCCTCGGCCAGGCGTTCCAGCACGACGGGCGCGATACCCGCGCGCAGCCAGACGGATTCCGGGTCGGGATAGCCATTGCCCCGCGCTGCTGCGATCCAGCCAGCGTCATCTTCGCGAAACCCCTTGATCTGGCGGAACCCGAGCCGCAGCGCCAGCGTGCCATCGGCCCGGCGTTCCAGCGCATGATCCCACGCGCTGGAATTGACGCAGATCGGGCGGATCTCGACCTGATGATCGCGCGCGTCGCGGACGATCTGGGCCGGGGCATAGAACCCCATGGGCTGCGAATTCAGCAGCGCGCAGGCAAAGACCGCCGGATGGTGCCGCTTCAGCCAGGCCGAGACATAGACCAGCAGCGCGAATGCCGCCGCGTGACTTTCGGGGAAACCGTAATCGGCAAAACCCTCGATCTGGGAAAAGCAGCGCGCAGCGACTTCGGGGCTGTAACCCCGCGCCAGCATGCCGGTGATGAACTTGCCCTTGTGCGCGCCAATCGTGCCCATGCGCCGGAACGATGCCAGCGCGCGGCGCAGGTGATCGGCCTCTTCCGCAGTATAGCCCGCACCAACCACAGCGATCTGTAAGGCCTGCTCCTGAAACAGCGGCACGCCGAGCGTGCGGCGTGTGACCTGCTCCAGTTCCGGGCCGAAGGGTTCGGGTTCCTCGAGCCCCTGACGGCGGCGGATATAGGGCTGGACCATGCCGCCCTGGATCGGGCCGGGGCGGACGATGGCGACCTCGATCACCAGGTCATAGAATTCGCGTGGTTTCATCCGGGGCAGGAAATTCATCTGCGCCCGGCTTTCGACCTGAAACACCCCCACCGCATCGGCCACCTGCAACATCCTGTAGGTTTCCGGATCCTCGGGCGGGACGGTGGCCAGCGTCAGGCGCCGCCCCTCATGTTCATCCAGCAGGTCGAATGCCTTGCGGATGCAGGTCAGCATTCCCAGCCCCAGCACATCGACCTTGAGGATGCCAAGCGTGTCGATATCGTCCTTGTCCCATTCGATGACGGTCCGATCCTCCATCGCCGCGTTCTCGATGGGGCACAGCTCGTCCAGACGTCCCTTGGTGATGACGAAACCGCCGACATGCTGGGACAGATGGCGGGGAAAGCCGATCAGTTCGCCGATCAGGCGCAAGGTCCGGGCAAGCCGGCGGTCATCGGGGTTCAGGCCCAGTTCGCGCACGCGGTCCGGATCGGGGCCATCGCTGGAATGGCCCCAGATCTGCCCCGACAGACCAGCGATGATATCCTGCGACAGGCCCATGACCTTGCCCACCTCGCGGATCGCGGCGCGGGACCGGAAATGGATCACGGTCGCGCAAAGCCCGGCGCGATGACGGCCGTATCTTTCATAAATCCACTGGATCACCTCTTCGCGGCGCTCATGTTCGAAATCCACGTCTATATCGGGCGGCTCGCCGCGATAGCGGGACACGAACCGTTCGAACACCATGCCGATCATGTCGGGCGAAACATCGGTGATGCCCAGGAGGTAACACAGGATCGAATTGGCCGCCGACCCGCGCCCCTGACACAGGATCCCCTGGCTGCGCGCATATTGGACGATATCATGGACGGTCAGGAAATAGGCCGGGAAATCCAGTTCGGCGACCACAGCCAGTTCCTTGGCCATCAGTTGCCGCGGTCTGTCCGGTGCGCCATTCGGGTAGCGACGGACAAGACCTTCCCGCGCCAGCCGGGTCAGACGGTCCATCGGTGTTTCGCCCCCTGACGCAATTTCGTCGGGATATTGATAGCTGAGCTCGCCGAGACAAAAGGAGCAGCGCGAGGCGATCTCCAGCGTGCGGCGCAAGGCGGCCGGATAGTTGCGGAAGACCCGTTCCATATCCGCGCGGCCTTTCAGCCGCCTTTCGGCATTCGGCAAGGCCCGGGTGCCGATATTGTCGATGGTGCAGCCCTCGCGCATGCAAGTCAGCACATCGGCAAGGGGCCGCCGGCTGGCGCGGTGCATCAGCACATCGCCCACCGCAACCATCGGGGTCGCACAGCGCAAGGCCATCTGCGCGCAGGCCTTCAGCCAGGCCTGATCCGAACCGTCATAGCGCGGTGCGGCGCCCAGAAAGACATGGCCGGGAAAGCGGCGCTGAATGCGTTGAATATCGCCTGCGGCCTGATCCAGCCCGCCTTGCGGCAGTGCGATCAGGATCATGCCGATGCAGCCCTCCAGCAGATCGGCCAGATCCAGATGGCATTCGCCCTTTTTCGCGCGCCTCTTGCCCAGGGTCAGCAACCGGGTCAGGCGTTGATAGGCGGCCAGATCCGCGGGCAGGGCCAGCCATTCGATCCCGCTGTCGCGCAGGACCAGCCGACAACCCACGATCAGCCGGGGAAGATGCGGTATCCCGGGGCGGGCGATGTCGTTCGGAGTGCCGATTTCCTGCCGCGAACAGGTGTCGGTCCGGTGCTGAGAACGGATCCGCACGGCTTCATCCGCCTCGCGCTGCAGTCCCTTCAGCGCAGCATGGGCCCTGACCACTCCGGCCAGCGAATTGCGGTCGGTGATGGCGATGGCGGCAAGACCCAGATCAGCCGCCCGCGTAACCAGTTCCTCGGGATGCGAGGCACCGGTCAGGAAAGTGAAATTCGTGGTGACACAGAGTTCGGCATAGCCGCAAGCCTGCCTCACCCATTCGCGCCTTGCAGCTTCGCCCGGGTGGTGGTCGTGGTCGATCTCGGTCATGCGAACTCCCCCTGTACGAACCAGCCGGGGGCTTGCGGCGTATGGAACAACCATAGCCGGCGGCCCTGCCGGGTCTGCACGCGCCAGTAATCGCGGACCCCGCTGCGCCAGTTCGGATCGTCAAGCCACCATTCCGGCGCGATCCGTTCGGGGCCTGTGGCATTCAGGGTGGTCATGCTCATCCGCCGCCAACGGAATTGGGGCGGCGGATGCGGGCCGGCGGCCGCAATGGGTTCGGGAGGGAACAGGATCAGCGGACGCGGGCGCGGCGCTGACGGAAAAGGCTCGGGCCTGGACCAGGCGGCGGGCACGATGACAAAGCTGCGTTCGGGGATATTGCTGTCAACGGGCAGGAAACGCTGCACATTCTCCAACCCGATACGAACTCCTATCCGGGTGATCAGGTCGTCTGTCCGGTCCGACGGAGGGGGCTTGTCATGATCGATCTGCAGCATCTCGAGCGGCTCGACCTGCACGGCCTCAAGTCGCAACCGGTCGATGCCAAATCCGGCATCGACCTCGCCCACTCCGCGCGCGAACAGTGGCAGGATACGGGCCGGATCGCGCATTGGACGGGCCAGGCGCAGTTCCACATCCTGCGCCTGGCTGTCGACACGCTGCAGGGTCAGGTTCAGCACCCGTGCGCCGGTGCCATGATTTGCCATCCTGTCGCACAGTCGATCCAGCAGGCGCCCGGTGGCGGCCATCACATCGGCCTCCAGTCCGATTGGTTCGGGCAAGCTGAGCCGCACGCCGTAATGTGGCGGTTCGGCATGCGGCGAGATCTGTTCCGGTTGCACGCCAAGCGCCTGATCCAGCCGTATCATCAGCCCCGCTCCGAACCGCCGTGCCAGCGGGGCACGGGGCGTATCGGCCAGTTGCGCGATGCGGCGTAGCCCCAGCCCTTGCAACGCCGTGACGGTTTCCGCCTCCAGCCGCAACCCGGCCACCG
>JAGREZ010000491.1 GCA_020446285.1 Geminicoccaceae bacterium | reverse complement strand
GTCGAGGCCGACGAATGGTCGAAGGCGCTTGCCGTGCTCGATGAAGGAAAGCCGCAATGACACTCGCTTCCATGACCCGCAAATACGAGCAGCGGCATGTTCCCGTCAGTGCCGACGGCCAGCGGCTCACAACCTCGGCCATGATCGCCTCGCTGGCGGCCGAGGGCTACGATACCGTCGCCGCACCCTTCGGCCATGCTCTCGTCGAGTTGGCCAGACAGGACGAGCGGATCGTCGGGCTGACCGCCGATCTTTCCAAATATACCGACCTGCACATCTTCGCCAACGCCATGCCGGAACGGTTCTACCAGATGGGCATGGCCGAGCAGCTGCTCATGTCGGCTGCGGCCGGGCTGGCGCGCGAGGGGTTCATACCGTTCGCCACCACCTATGCCGTCTTCGCCTCGCGCCGCGCCTACGATTTCATCGCCATGGCGATTGCCGAGGAGAACCTGCCGGTCAAGATCGTCTGCGCCCTGCCGGGCCTGACCACAGGTTACGGGCCGAGCCATCAGGCGACCGAGGATCTCTCGATCTTCCGCGGTCTGCCGAACATGACGATCATCGATCCCTGCGACGCCGACGACATTGCCGGCATGGTTCCGGCCATCGCCGCGCATGATGGACCGGTCTATGCCCGGCTGTTGCGTGGCAAGGTTCCAAGCGTCCTGACTCGTCACAAGCCCGATTACAGGTTCGAGCTGGGCAAGGCGCAGACGATCCGCGAGGGCAAGGACGTGCTCATGGTCTCGACGGGCTTCATGACCATGCGCGCACTCGATGCGGCCGAGCAACTGGCCAAGGACGGAATCGATGTCGCGGTGCTGCATGTGCCGACCATCAAGCCTTTCGACAAGGCGACCATCCTCGCCGAAGCGCGCAAGGGCGGGCGGCTGGTGGTCACCGCCGAAAACCACACGGTCGTGGGCGGGCTCGGCGAGGCGGTGGCGGGAACGCTCCTGACCAATGGCGTCACGCCCGAATTCCGCATGATCGGCCTGCCGGACGCGTTCCTCGAAGCCGGTGCGCTGCCGACCCTGCACGACATGTACGGCCTGTCGGTCGCAAAGGTCACCGAACAGATCAAGAGCTGGGTTTAGGGAGGTAAGGCCATGGGCCTTCTTGAAGGAAAATTCGCGGTTGTGACCGGTGCCGCCTCGGCGCGCGGACTGGGCAAGGCAACGGCGGCGATGTTCGCCGAACATGGTGCGACGGTCGCCATTCTCGATCTCGATGCCGGGGCCGCCGGGGCCGCTGCCGCCGGGCTCGGACCGGAACATGCGGGGCTTGCCTGCAATGTGACCGACAAGGTTGCTTGCGAGGCCGCGATCGGTGAGCTGACGGGCCGCTGGGGCCGGATCGACATCCTCGTCAACAATGCCGGGATCACGCAGCCGCTGAAGATCATGACCATCGAGCCCGCCCATTACGATGCCGTGCTCGATGTCAATCTGCGCGGTACGCTCTACATGAGCCAGGCCGTGATCCCGGGCATGCGCGAAAGAGGATCCGGCAGCATCGTCAATCTGAGTTCGGTTTCGGCCCAGCGCGGCGGCGGCATCTTCGGCGGCCCGCACTATTCGGCCGCCAAGGCCGGTGTTCTCGGCCTGACCAAGGCCATGGCCCGCGAACTGGCACCCGATGGCATCCGCGTCAACGCCATCTGTCCGGGGTTCATCGCCACCGACATCACCGCCGGCAAGCTGACGCCGGAGATGCACGAACAGATCCT
>JAGREZ010000490.1 GCA_020446285.1 Geminicoccaceae bacterium | reverse complement strand
CGTGCGGCGCGTAGCCGATCAGACGTTGACCTTTGCGACTGCGGCCATAGCGGCGTGTCATATTGGTCTTGGCCCAGGTCTCATCAATGAAGACAAGTTTGCGAGGATCCAGTTTCGCACATGTCTGCGGCCATTGCTCTCTGCGTTTGGCAACATCGGCGCGCTTTTGCTCACTCGCAAACAGCGTCTTTTTCTTGAAGGTCAAGCCGATCCTTGCCAACCAATTGAAGACGGTGCCATGGCTGACCGCCATGCCCTGCCTGGCCAGTTCTGCGCTGATCTCGTCAATCGTGCGATCGGCGCGCTCATCCACAATCTTGACCAGTGCCTCCCGGTGCTCGGCAAAGTCGCGCCGGCGATTGCCACCCATCGGCAGCGGCGTCCGGCGATTCTCCGTACACGCCGCCGAGACCCAACGAATGGCTGAACTCTTGCCCACACCAAAACGCCGCGCCGCCCCGCTACGCGACATCCCACCCAACACGGCGTCGATCACCCGATCGCGCAAATCCTGTGACAATGGTGCTGCCATTCATGCTGACCTCCCTATCCAGCCAACACCTTGAATCACGCATCGGTTGTATAGAACAGAAGAAATTCGCCGATTCAACCTGACCTGACTTTGCTCTAGCACTGGCGTTCGAACGGCCGATCATCAGGTTTCTGCAGCCCCGGCGCGACAAAATCCCGAAAGGCGGCCATCCGGGGTAGGATGATCGGACTGGCGCGCAAGGTGCCGGAACGAAAGCATGATCCGGTATTTGTCCCATGTCGATCGACAGAACGTTCCCCGGATCTGTGGAAAACACTTCGTTCGGGCTGTGCCGGATATCCCGCAGGCCGTTGACCGCGGCGCAGGAACGTGCCCCGCAAGGTGGAGCCGGCCGAGGCGCGACAAAATCCCGAATGCCGTTGCCGGCTTCCATGCCGTATCGCCCCGGCTCGGCTCGGCTCGTCCGGAAGGGCGCTCAAAGTCGTCCTATCCGGAGGCTGTTCCCGGCTCCTCGAAAATCTCGACCCAGAAAGGGGAACCGGCCTTTCCGGCTCCCTGAATCTCGCTTGCATATCCGGCCTTGTGCAGGGTCATGAAAAGAAATGTGGTATTGCTCGAATGTCCTCCACGGGATGAATCGAACACATCGGGTCGCCAACGACGAAGTTCGGCGGATGTGACCTGTTTTCCCCGCCATCGGGCCACCGCCTCGACGAGAATGGACATCGGCAGATACATGCGTGAATGCCCGCGCACATAGGACAACATCTCTTCATCCGAGCGCTTGATTTTCGATGTTCCGCCGCCGGGATTCAGCCAGACCTGTCCCGTCCGGACATTGCTTGTAACTGATTCTACGATTTTTTTCATTGACTTGGGCAACCTCAAGAGAAAAACGCACAGATTTGAGAAAAATCTTGAACTGTGGAACATTTGTCAAATCCTGTAACAGTTTGTTTCACATTGAAACATTGTGAAATATAATCATGCACCATTCCAGTCTTTCTGCCGGGCTGGCGGAACCTGACGGAAGTGTGTAGTTGAAGCCGGCTCGCATACCGGGCCCTTCACCTTCCGGCCATGCCGGTCATTCGCAATGAGAGACAGTCATGCAGGCGTCACGGCCTCGCCCGCCGCAGTTTTCCGGCACGCCTTTCGGGGTGCGCCTCGAACCCGTATGGCGCGAATGCCCGCCGCTCGCGCGACTGGCCATGCCGCTCGTGCTCGCGATGCTCGGTGGCATCGCCATCAATACCACCGACATGCTCATGCTCGGGCGGGTGGGTCCCGAGGCACTTGCCGCCGTTTCGCTTGCACTCAGTCTCTTCCATCCCCTGATGCTGCTTGGCGTCGGCATCGGGCTTGCCGTTACCCCGCTGGTGACCGAGGCACTTTCCGCGTATCGCTCGCGACAGGTTCGCCGGTCAGTGCGGCAGGGCATCTGGGCTGCCATTCCCTTCACCCTGCTGAGTGTGCCGCCCTTGTGGTTTTCGGGTACTGTCTTTGTCTGGATCGGCCAGAACGAGGACCTGGCCCTGGCGGCGCAATCCTATACGCGGGGGGTGCTGCCGGGCCTCTTCTTCATTCTGCTTCTCAATGTGCTGCGTTCCTACATGACGGCTGTCGAGCGTACCCGTGCGGTCCTCGTCGTGACGCTTCTTGCCGTACCGTTGAATGCAATACTGAATTATTTCCTAATATTTGGTGCGGGTTTCATTCCGCCGTTGGGCGTTTGGGGCGCCGCCATCGGTTCGACCCTGACCAACACGGCCATGGGAGCGGGGCTTGCCTGGCATTGCGTTCGCGCGCGACCCTTTCGCCGTCATGCGATTTTCGCGCGTTTCTGGAGACCCGACTGGACAACCTTCATCGCCGTTCATCGTCTCGGTATTCCCATCGGCGTCATGATCGTACTGGAAGTTGCCGTCTTCGGCGCATCGGCGCAGATCATGGGCCTGATCGGCGTTTTTGAACTTGCGGCGCATCAGGTCACCATACAGCTTGCCGCCATCACGTTCATGGTTCCGCTCGGCATCGGTCAGGCAGCCACCGCGCGTGTCGGCCTCGCAGCGGGAAGGGGAGACATGGAACGCGCGACCGCCGCGGGCTGGGCGGCGATGGCGCTCGCGACGGTTTTCATGGGTGGTGCAGCACTCGCCTTCTGGCTCATCCCGGAAAGTCTCGTGCGCCCCTTTCTCGATGACAGCGGTGGCGCGGAAGCCGTTCTCTCGCTTGCGGTCACCTATCTCGCCTTCGCCGCCGGCTTCCAGATCGTCGACGGAATACAGGTCACGGCGGCACACGCGCTGCGTGGCCTGCAGGACACACGGATACCCATGTGGATCGCGGCTTTCGGCTATTGGGGCGTGACCATGCCCGTCGCGATCTGGCTCGGACTGCATTCGTCTCTTGAGGGCAGGGGTGTCTGGCTGGGCCTTGCAGGTGGCCTCGCCACCTGTGCCGTCATGCTCACCTGGCGATTTTACAGGCTCACATCGAAAGCGGCGGCACGCGTACATGCAGGTCGTCCGTAGATCGACAGCCTCGACATCGGCCGTGCAATGTTGGACCCTTCTCCCGTCGAACCTGCGAGGGAGGATCTGTTCATGTCCCTGGAACCGCTCGAACCGGCGGAACTGCGTCGTCGCTGTGATCCGGTGGCACTCGGCTTCGCGACCACCGCCTCGCTCGACCCCGTCGACGGGCTGATCGGTCAGCGGCGTGCCCTGGATGCACTCGAATTCGGTACCGGTCTCGATGCCCGGGGGTACAATATCTTCGTCCTGGGAACGCCGGGTTCCGGTCGTCACAATGCGGTCAGGCGCTTTCTCGAGGAAAAGGCGAGAAACCGTTCAACACCGCCCGACCGGGTCTATCTGCACAATTTCGACGAGCCGCACCGGCCGCGTGCCATTGCCTTGCCACCGGGCAGCGGGCCGGAACTCGCAACGGGTCTCGATGAACTGGTGGACACGCTCAGGACGGCGATGCCTGCGGTTTTCGAGAGCGACGACTATCAGGAACAGCGCGGCGCCATCGAGCAGGAGTTCAAGCAGGCGCAGGAAAAGAGCTTCAAGACGGTGGCTGAACGGGCGAAGTCCGAAGGACTGGCGCTCGGTCGCACGCAGAACGGCTTCACGATCGTACCTGTCAATGGCGATGGCGAGATGCTCGAGCCGGAGCAGTTCCAGCAACTGGCCGAGGAAGAGCGCGAGGCGATCCAGAAGAAGATCTCGGTCATTCAGGCAGAGCTCGAGGCGGCAATGAAATCCGTTCCCCAGCTCGACAAGGATCGCCGTGAAAAGGTACGCGCGCTCAACCGCCGTCTGGCCGGAATCGCGGTCGCCAGGGCGATGGAGCCGCTTGAAAAGCGTTTTGCCGACGAGGATGCGGTGCGGCAGCATCTGGACGCGATCGCCCACCATCTTGCCGAAAATTCGCATCTCTTCGTCCAGTCGGCACAGAATGACGGCGACCCGAAGGCGGCGGAACAGTCGCTGCCGCTCGATCTGGTCTTCAACCGGTACAAGGCGAATGTGGTCGTCTGCA
>JAGREZ010000489.1 GCA_020446285.1 Geminicoccaceae bacterium | reverse complement strand
CGCCCGGTCTTTTGCACCGGTTACAGAAAGATTCTTTAACATATTGTTTTAAATGTATTTTTTTATCCTGAAAGACTGTCGCCGACATGTGTCGATCGTTGCAATGACGGGAGTTCCGCGCATCCGTAGCGGTGATGCTGTCGCCGTCGCGCAACAGGTGAAAGCGGCCATTGACGCAAGGCTTCGGATATTGCATCGCAGACCTGCTGTGCCCGGGACGCAAATCTGCAACTTCCGGGAGAACAAAATAAAGGGATTGTTACGCATGAGTTGGAAAGTGCTGGCGATGGCGGTCACCATCGGCTCGAGCCTGATCTGGACACCGGCGGACGCCCAGGATGTCGACGCGGAAAGCCGGCGGATGTTCGCCCTCAACTTGTACCACGAGGCCCGTTCCGAAGGTCGCGAGGGCATGATCGCGATCGGTTGGGTCGTTCTCAATCGTGTTGCGGACGGAAAATATCCGGACAGCATCACCGGTGTCATCACCCAGAAACGCGGCAGCCGCTGCGAATGGGGCTGGTGGTGCGACGGCAAGTCCGACGCGCCCACCGAGGAAGGCAAGTGGGAAGAGGCGCAGGAGATCGCCGGCGAAATGCTCGGATCCCAGCCTCCGGCCGATCCCACGGGCGGCGCACTCTGGTTCCACGAGACATTCCGCGACCGTCCGGGCTGGATGGGAAGCGATGTCGCACGCACGGCGACACTCGGCCGGCACCATTTCTACGGTCGCAACTGACGCGCCGGCGAAGAGGTGGAGGTCGTTAACCCGGCCTTCACCGGAAATTGCGAGACTGGGGCGGATCCGAAAACGCGGAACGCCTCATGAAACGCATTCTCGTCCTTGTTCTCGGCCTCGTCCTGCTTCCGGCCGGCGTATTTGCCGCAAGCCTGTCGGAATGGCTCGGCATATCCGGCGATGACGGGCGCGATTCCGTGCGCTTCAACGGTGGCTGGCCGTGGGTCGCGGTGGGCCGTCTCGACCGTGCCGATGGCGGACATTGCAGTGCCACGCTGATCGGCCGCGACAGGATCCTGACCGCGGCCCATTGCATCGTCGATCGCGACGGCCGGCAGCTCGATCCTGCATTGCTGCGATTTTCCGCAGGTCTCGACGGTACCCGGTCGAGAGCGGTCGCGTCGGGGCGGCGGATCATCGTCGATGGTGCGCTCGCATTCGACGATGATGGCGATATCCGCGCGCTCGAGAAGGATTGGGCCGTGGTCGAGCTCGACCGGCAATTGTTCGACGGTGGCTGGCTGCGTCCCGTGCCGATCGCACCGAAAGGAACCGCCGGAGCGGGCGGAGAGCGGGGCATGACACTCGCGCAGGCCGGCTACAGCGGTGACAGGCGTGACGAACTCACCCGCAACAGGACATGCAACATGCTCTCGCTGCAATCGGGCGGGCGGCTCGTCGTGCATGACTGCGATGCGACCTTCGGCGATTCCGGCTCGCCGATCATGGTGGAAACCAATGGCGACTATTCGATCCTCGCCGTTCACAGCGCGATCGCGCGCCTCGACGGCAATGTCGTGGGCCTTGCCGTGATCCCGCCCGACAGTTTCTGACCGCCCCGCCGCCGCCGCAGATGGCCCGATCGGGAAACCGGCATCGAACAGCCTTGTCTTTGCGCGGGCAATTCCCTACCGACAGACGCACGACCATCACCTGTGCGTTCCTCAACAGCCTTGGAAGACCTCGTGGCGACCATTACGGCAGGCGCCGAAGCATTCGGCCTGAATGTCATGACGCGGGCCGATACGCCGCGCGAACGACTCGATTCACAAGCGGCGGCCATCTACCGGATCTTCGCCGCGCGTGAGCGCGAATTCGGGTTCGGCCCGGATGTCGTTGTCGAATATCCGGCGATCGGTGAACCGCAAACATGCGGATTTCTCACCGATCCGGTCGGCCATGTCGCCGCGCGTGTGGCCGAAATACGGAAAAGCCGGCCGATCTCGCGAATCGTCGTCCTGACGACCTACGGCCGGCAATTGCTCGAACCCCTCTCCGCCGCCGGCTACACCGCCCTGCGGATCGACATGCCGGCCGGCCCCGATCATACTTACGCGTTCATCCGGGATCCGGACGACCCGGCGACAGCGGGATGCACGCTCTATCTCGAAGCGGTCGACGAGGCGGATGAGAAAATCCGTCCCTCGTTCGTCATCGAACTGGTCGACCGCAGTGGCCGGCTCTGTGGCGGCGCTTGCGGTTCGATCCATGCGCGCGATGGCCAGCGCTTCGCCTATCTCGCAACCCTGACGCTCGTGCCGGGGCTGCCGCCCACGACCGGCACGCGTCTCGCCGAAGCAGTGTTCGACACTCTGCGCCAACAGGGCGTGACCACCCTGCATCTCGGCACACAGACAGCGGGCCGTTTCTACGAGAAGCTCGGTTTCCGGGTCACGCATCGGCTGGTCAAGGCATTGCGCACACGGGTTCTGGCCAGCGGCAAACCCTCGAGCGATGACCTCGTCATGATGAGCCTCGATCTCCTGCCCGCACCCGCCTGACAGCGTGTTTTCCGGTATTTCGTCGATACGCTGCTAGTGCACTGACGCATTCTCAGGATTCACATATTTCCCTATCCGTGCTACAAACTCGGCATGGCCCAAACCGTATGCCCAATCCCTTGTGTCGACGATCGTGAGCGCCTTGCCGCGATCGCCGGCGATCCGAATGCCAGGCAAAAAC
>JAGREZ010000488.1:8473-10060 GCA_020446285.1 Geminicoccaceae bacterium | reverse complement strand
TCTTGCCACCGCCCGTATCGCGCCCCTCGAAGACATTGTCCGCGATCTCGATCGTACCGGAGGTCTGTTCGGCATCGATGGTGCCGTCGGGCGATTGTCCGGCCTCGATGCAGCCATGGCCGCAATCGATGAAACGGTTGCCGCGCACCGTCATCCGCTCGACCCGCTCCTTCGACGAGACGGCATGGTTGAACTGCCCTTCGATGAGATTGTCGAGGATGAGCACATCGGAACTCGCATGGACGCGGATGCCATAGTCGGTGTCGACATGGCGGATGATGTTGCGGGTGATCCTGATGTCTTCCGACCTGACGATGCGGATCGCCTCGAAGGTCTTTTCCGTCGCCTCGAACAGGAAGCCCTCGAGGGTGATGTGGCTTGCATCCCCGATGACGGCAGCTCCCCCGATCACCGCCGCACCGCCGTCGAGCGCTCCCTTGCGCGCCTCGATGACGATCGGTGCCTGCGCCGTGCCGCGCGCCCGCATTTCGGGAAATGTGTAGCGGCCGTCGGCGACGATCACCCTGTCTCCCGGCACGAGACCGGCGATCGCCGTCTCGAGGGCGCGCTGGTCGGCGACCTCGACGACCGACGGCCGCCCGCATCCACCGGGCAGGAGCGCGAGCAGGAGGAAGAGCGGGCGGATGGTTCGCCGCAACGGGCGCGGATCCGGCAGGGACGGGAGGGACAGGCGGCGCATGGCGGCCCTTTCGACCGGCTTTCAGCGATTGCGGTGGGGGGCGGCCGAGGCGAGCCGCCGGTAGATGTCGAGGCAGTCCCCGGCGAAGCGTTCCCAGCCATACATCTTTTCATGCAGCCTGCGGCTTTCCCCGGCAAGTCTCTCCCGCTCGCCGGCATCGTCGAGCAGGCCGGCGAGCGCATGACGCAGGGCGGGGGTGTTCTCCACCGGAATGCGCAGCACATGCTCGCGCACCGGCTCCTCGCTGAAGGCACCGATATCGGTGGCGATGATCGGCCGGCCGAACTGGGTGGCGCATGAAAAGGCGCCGCTGGCGTCGATCTCGCGATAGGGAAAGACGATGATGTCGGAGCGGGCGATGGTATCGGCCAGTTCCTGTTCGCTCAGATAGCGGGGAATGACGGAAAAGAACGCCCCCGCACCGGCTTCCTCGATCTCGCGATGGAGCCCGTCGAGCGCCATGAACGGCTTGCCGGCGATGGTGATGTGGAAATCCTCGCGCGTGCGGGCGAGATCGAGGCCGGCATGAACGAGGATATCGACCCCCTTGTAGGGCTTGATATTGCCGAAGAAGAGGATGTGCTGCCGCCCGCTTGCCTCCTTTTCGCCGGACCCCTTCCCGCCGGCTGCGGCACGCGGCTGCGGCAGCCGGATGACCGGATGNGGCAGCCGGGTCATCCGTTCCGGTTCGATACCGCGCCCGACGAGATGGCGGCGGATGGTCTCGGTATGCGGGATGAAATGGTCGAATGGCGTGAAGATGTCCTCATGGCCCCTGAGCATCAGTTTCGAGCTGCTGGCGCCGTGAAAGGGGACGGTATTGTGGACCGTCAGCACCATGGGCGCGATTTTCGCCAGTTTCGCGAGGAAATGGCGGTCGATCAGCG
>JAGREZ010000488.1:1870-8443 GCA_020446285.1 Geminicoccaceae bacterium | reverse complement strand
TCACATCCGGCTTCTCGCGTTCGGCAAGTGCTACCAGGCGATACATGTCGAAAGCATGCTCGATGCCCTTGCCGAGTCTGGCGAGCGGCGCAAGGAAGTCCGGCAGGCTCTCGGTGATCCGGTAGAAGTGCGGCACGAGGGTGAAGTCGCGTTCCTCCACCTCCTCGTGGCCGCGCGGCCTGCGGCCGATCAGCCGCACGTCGAGACCGAGCCCGCCGAGCGCCTCGCAGAACTGGGCGTCATAGGTGGGCGAGAAGAGCGAGGGATCGACAACGAAGACCTTCAAGACGCGTCTCCCCCCTTGTCCACCCCTGCAGGCGGCAGGCCCAGCTCCCCGAGTGCCGAACAGCGTCCGTCCGGCGCCCAGTCGGGTCCGTGGTCCCAGCGATAGGCGCGGACATGGCTCGCCCCGGGAAGTGCCAGCGGCTCGGCATGTTCGATGATGAAGCCGGTCGCCTCCTTCGTCAGGTTGGCACGATTGTTCCAGCGCCGCTCGGGTGCCGAGACGATGCCCGTGCGATAGCAGTCCATCAGAAGGCCGAGCGAGTCGAGATCCTCGATCACCGGCAGGCCCGTGCGCACGTCGCGGCCGAAGGGATGTCTCTGTCCTTCAGGCAGTTCGGCGAACTTGGTCGGCGAGAACTGTACGTCGAAACGGCCGAAATAGTAGAGATATTGCAGCTCTTCCGCAGCGATCACGATATCGGCCGCATCGATCGCGGGTCCGAGAATGTCGGCGGCAAGCGGCATCTGCGTGTCGGGATCCTCGCCCGGAACGGTGACATCGGCGAGCAGGGTGACCGTGCGCAGCCAGAAGGGATTGGCGAGCAGGAGGACGAGAAGGGCCGTGACCAGTGCTGCCGTCGCCAGTTTCGAGGCGATGGCCGGCGGCATCGGCAGGACCGGGACGAGTCTTTGCAGGAGTCCGCGGAAGAAGGCCATGAGCCCCGGCAGGACCACGGCGAAGGCAATGCCGGCGATCACGAACATGAAGGCCTGGGCGTAGGCGATGTAGCGCAGCTCCTTGGAGCCGGCGAGGGAATTGAGAATGAAGGAGATGGCGAAGACGGTGACCGCGAAGCCGGCGATCCGGGGCCGCCCGGCGATGGCGATCAGCGACAGGATGCCGATGGCCGGCCAGAGGCTCGGATAGAAGAGCGTGTACCAGAGATGATAGTACCAGAAATCGTTGCGCGCCGGTTCGTTGAAATAGGGCGTCATGCGATAGGCCTGCCAGGCGTCGGCGAGAATGCCGCTGGAAAGGCCGGTGACGAGTGCTGCGATGCCCGCTCCCAGAAGGGCCAGGAAGGCATTGCGCTTGTATGGTGCGGGCACGTCCGGATCGGAGAGCCAGGGAAGGGCGAAGAAGCCGGAGACCCAGACCGCGACGCCGGTGAGACCGAGGAAGGTGGTCGGCTGCAGATAGGCGGCAAGACCCAGGAAGGGCAGCGACAGCAGGCCGCAGAGCCATCGCCGCCACGTCGGTGGTGAAAGCGTTGCCGCCTCGTAGACGAGCCATGCGAAGACCGTGAAGGCCAGCGTCTGCAGGGCATAGAAGCGCACATACTGGGCGGTGAGCACGGCAAAGGGCGAGAGCGCGAAGAGGATGACCGTGGTCCATGCGGCAACCGGACCGGCGGCACGCCGGATCCAGACGAACAGGACTGCATTGGTCATCGCCATGAAGATGACCGAGGGCAGCCGCGCCGCGCCGAGACTGTCGCCGAAGGTATCGATGGCAAGGGCGACGATATGGGTAAACAGGAGCCCCCGCGTATAGGCACCTTCGGCGATCCTGGGCTCGCCGGTCTCCAGAACCCCGCGTGCGGCGAGCAGATGATAGAACTCGTCATGCAGGCCGATGCCGTCATTGATGTTGATGGCGAAGAAGAGCGCCGAGGCGACGAGAACGAGAAGGGGACCAAGCCACGACACCGGGCCCTGCGATTCCCTGCTGACCCCATCCGGCGCATGCGACATCGAAATCCACTCTTCCGCTTTTGTTGAACAAACCGGGTGCGAACCCGCTGCGGACGAAACATCGGATGTTCCGTCACACACATGCAGGCCGCCCGGGCACACGAGCCATGCATGCCCTTTCCGGCGACATCGGAAAAGGGGGCCACCGGGCTCATGCGGGAAACCGCAGCGTTGGGCAAGAGGCATGACCGCACAAGCACAGGCGAGTGTTCCGGCAATGCCGCTCTCCAACCAGTCCGTTTTCAGGCAGGATTCCTGAAAAGCGGAAGAATCCGGCGACCGGTGCGGCCATTCCTTCGGGATCTCGTTCAGGGTTCGGCTGTGGTTCCGTCTTCCCTGAAAACCATTCCCTCCGGTGACCCTTGTCACAGGCTGCGGGGGGCCTGTGACCCGTGTCACCCCGGCGTTTGCGGGATCGTGGGACAGTCCTTGCGTACTCGGGACGGGGGGTTCCGAGAGATCGAAGAACAGATCGTCACGGAAAGGACAAGGATCATGCGTAACGTCGCTTTCGCTCTCGCCGGTATTTCCGCCATCGCTCTCATGGCCGCCTCGGCCCAGGCGCAGACGGCGGGTGGGGTGACCATCGGCGGAACCGCCAACCAGTCGACCACGGTCGTCGGTGCCGTGAACAGCACCGCCGGTTTTCTCGGCAAGAGCCGGGTCCGGGTCGGGTCGGTGGAAGACACCAGTATCGACGGCAATCTGAACCAGAACACCTTCGTCGGCGGTCAGGTCGGCGCAACGGCGGGCTTCCTTGGCAGTGCCGAGACCAATGTCGGCCGGGTCGAGGGGGTCGATGTCCAGGGCAATCTGAACCAGTCGACCACGGTTCTGGGCGCGGTCAACAGCACCGCAGGCTTTCTCGCCAGTGCCGAGACCAATATCGGCAATGTCGAGGATACCAGTGTCGACGGCAATCTGAACCAGAGCACCATGGTCGTGGGTGCGGTCACCAACAATGCGGGCTTCCTTGGCGCCGGCCGCGTGGATATCGGCTCGGTCGAGGACAGCGACATTTCCGGCAATCTCAACCAGTCGACCTTCGTCGGCGGTGCCGTGGTCAACACGGCCGGCTTCCTCGGCAAGGCGACGACCGAGATCGGCAAGGTCGAGAATGCCAGCATCGGCGGCAACGCCACCCAGAACACGACGGTGCTTGGCGCGGTCACGACCTCCGGCGGCTTCCTCGCCGATGCCTGCACCTCGATCGGCTCGCTCGGCAGCAATTGCTGAGGCCGGCGAACGGTTTCTCTCTCTTTCTTCTTCCTTTCTTTCTCGCTCCAACTCGGATGGTGGGCCAGGGGCCTGCCATCCCCTTTTTTCATCCGGAGACCGTCATGAAGACAGGTTCGTTCCCGAGCAAACTCATCGCCGCCCTCATCGTTTCGGCGATTGCGGTACTGCCGGATACGGGTATCGGCAAGGAGTACAACCAGCGAAAGCATGTGGGGCCGGCACAGGGAGCGAAGATCCAGCGGGCGATCGCCAAATCCTGGCAGATCCAGGCGGAGCAGGAAGGCGGCGGAAGGGGCGGACGGCGCGGCGACATCGCCAATACCGGCTGCGGCGGCCTCGAGATCGGCACCGTTCAGCCCGGCGCCCGCAACCCGCGCGATCAGGTGATCGTCATTCAGGGCGACATCATCAACGCCCCGCGCAACTGTCGCTGATGCTCCTGCCGGTGCCGTCCGGTGCCGGGTGTGTCGGGGATCACCGGCCTCCCGGGTCGGGGGTGACCGGCGGCACAGCCGCCTTGCGGTCCACCTGTCAGTCTGTGCGTGGAAACAGGGGGCGAAAAGGACGGAGCCATGTCGATGAAACTCTCGAAGAACCTGCGCAGAATGCTGCGGATGCTGACGCTTTCAGGATCGTTTCTCGCCAGTGCCTGTGCCTTCACACCGGCTGAAAAGGCGCCGGTGGTCGCACAGCCCAAGACCCTGCCGCAGCGCAATGTCACAGGCTTCACCGAGGCGCTCGCCTGCATGGACGATCTCTTCCTCGCCTTCGGCAAGAACAATATCGTCATCACCAGCCAGGGCCTGCCCGATGCCACCGGCGAGATCAGCACCGGCACCAAGGAGATGCTGATCTCGGCCATGTCGCGCATGTCGGTCAAGAGCGGCGCGCTGCGCTTCGTCGATTTCGACCAGCAGCAGTTCGACGTCAACGCGCTGCAGCAGCTCGTCGGCTTCACCGACCGGTTCGTCGTGCCGAACTACTATATTCGCGGCGCCATCAGCCAGTTCGACGAAGGCGTGGTCTCGGAAGCAGCCGCCGGTTCGGTGGCCTTTCCCGATTTCGATCTCGGCGTTTCCACCGATCAGGTGATTTCCGTCGTCGCGGTCGATCTCAATGTCGGCGATCTCATCACCCGCCAGATCATTCCGGGGCTGTCCGCCAACAATCTGATCTCGGTCCGCCGCAGCGGGCTTTCCGGCGATGCCGGCGGGCAGATCAGAAAGGCCGGGCTCGCCTTCAATCTCACCTTCAACAATACCGAGGGCCTGCATTCGGCGGTACGCTCGCTGATCGAGCTTTCCGCCATCGAGACCATGGGCAAGCTCACCCAGGTGCCCTACTGGCGCTGTCTGGAGATCGAGCAGACCAATCCGGCGGTGGTCGCCGAGGCACGCGACTGGTTTGCGGCCATGGGCGGGAGGGAGCGGATTTCCTTCATCCAGCGCGCCCTGCGCGGGCTCGGGCTCTATACCGGCAGCATCGACGGGACGATGAATGCCGAATTGCGCGAGGCCATCGGCAGCTATCAGGCATCGAGCGGGCTGCTCGCCTCCGGGCGCATCGATTTCGATCTCTACCAGTCGCTCATCGCCGGCGATCTGGCACTTGGCCGCGAGCCGGATGCCGAGGCACCGCCGGCGCGTCTCGAGGTGGCGAGCCTGCGCCCCGAGCGCCTGCTCGAACTCGACCTGACCACCGTGCGCGGCGCCAGTCCCCGCTATCGTCCGGGCGAAAAGCTGCAGGTCCAGTTGCGGCCCACCACCGATGCCTATGCCTATTGCTTCTATCGTGACGGCACCGGCAGCATCGCGCGGATCTTTCCCAACCGTTTCCAGGACGATGCGCGCATCGCCGGTGGCGGCTTCTTCGCCGTGCCCGGCCCGGGCGTGCCGTTCGATATCGTTCCCGAGCGCGCCGGTGTCACCGAGGAAATCGCCTGCATCGCCAGCCGCGAGCCCATCGCCCGCGCCCGCTTTCTCGATGGCGAGGATCTGGCGCCGCTTCCGGCCGGCTCGCTCGACGAGGTGGTGGCGAGTTTCCGTGAACTGGACGGCCGTTATCTGAGCGAGGCGCGGCTTCTGGTCAGTGTGGTGCGCTGAATGCCATGCTGCCGCGTGTCATGCCGTGGGGGCCGGCCGGCGGATCAGTCAGCAGGCCGGTCGGGATGGATGCCCGTCACCACCCGGCCGATGCCGGTGATCTCGATGCGCGGCGCGCTTTCGAGCGTGCCGAGGCGGATGTCGCCGGCGCCGCGTACGGCCCCCTCGACCGAGCCCGCATGTCCCAGCACCTCGATGCTTCCCGCACCGTCGATCTCGACCATCAGCGCGCCGATCTTGCCGCCTTCCACCCGGATCGAGCCCGATCCCGGAATGCTCAGCCAGGCATCACCGTCGATGGCCGCGAGTTCGGCCCGGCCGCTGCCCTCGATACGGATGACCGCCTCGCCGACGCGGCCGCCACGCAGTGTCGCCGAAAGGAGCTCGGCATGAAGCGGTGCGTCGAGATCGTCCAGACGGGCCTCGCCGGAAAGACCCGTGATGTCGAGGCTCGTGCCGCGCACCAGTGTCAGCCGCATCCGCGCGGGTTCGGGAAGCGGATCCTCCGGCCCGTAGCGCCGGCCGTTGATCGTCACATCGCCCCGGATATCGCCCGTGACCACGCTCACCGGCCCCTTCGTCTCCGGCGCCCGGACGAGAAGCTCATCGCCGTTCTGGATCAGTTCGAAATCGTCCAGCATGTCGTCCCCGGCATCGATCACGAGGCTCGCGAGACCCTCCTCGACGGTCTCCACCTCGATCACGCCGGCAAAGCCCTCGATGGCGGCATGGCTGATCGCGAAATCCCCGGCCTCGAGCGAGGCGGCGACCGCCATCGCCGGCAGGCCGGACACGAGCCCGGCGATCGAACACCATCCGGCCGCAAGCCGTTGCATGAATCCTCCACTCCTTGCGTCGCGGATGTTCGTGCCGATGATCATGAACGACGTCTCCCCTGGCCGGTCCCGTTGTCGACCGGTCTGCCAGTGAACCGGAAAGGGCCCGAAAATGAAAGCCTGCGTCACCGCATTCGTCCTCACCATGCTGCTCGCCGGCACGTCTCTTGCCGGAATCGACAAGGTCCGCCCGGCGCAGGGGCTGCAATCCGTGGGCGGCAACGCGCCCCTGCGCGTGCAATGCTGGCAGGAGGGGCGGATGGTGCTCGAACAGCATGGCCTCGAAGGCCTCAACATGGGCCCCTTGCTCAAGGACAGCACCCTGCAGCTCCGCCGCCGCGGCGAACAGGCCACCTCGCTGGTCATCACCCATCTCGGCGACAGCCTCTGCATCGTCACCAGCCTGCCCGACTGAT
>JAGREZ010000488.1:671-1786 GCA_020446285.1 Geminicoccaceae bacterium | reverse complement strand
GTCACGCTCGGCAGCAACGATCCGGTGCGGGCCGGCGGGTTCTACGATGCCGTGCTCGGTGCGCTCGGCTGGTCACGCCTGCCCAAGCCCGCGGGCAAGCCTCCGGCCTATCGCAAAGGCGCAAGCGGTCCCGTCATCTACGTCCAGCATCCGTTCGACGGCCAGCCGGCGACGGTCGGCAATGGCAGCCATCTGGCGCTCGTCGCCGAAACCCGCGAGATGGTCCGCGCCTTTCACCAACAGGCTCTTGCCCAGGGCGGCAGCGACGAGGGCGAACCCGGTCTCCGCCCGCATTACGCAGACAATTACTACGCCTGCTATGTCCGCGATATCGACGGCAACAAGCTGCAGGCGGTCTGTTACGCCGAAGGCGACTGAATCCGGGCTCCGTCAGTTCCGGCCGCATTTCCTTTCGGCGCGGGTGGCATCGTTCGGCCGGGAGCATGCCTGTCGAGCCAGGCGGCGAGGTCGTCGAAGGGCATCGGCCTTGCATAGTGGAAGCCCTGGGCGAGATCGATCCGGCACTCCTTGAGTGCGCCGAGCATGCTCTCGCGTTCCACCTCCTCGGCAACCACGCGGATGCCGAGATCGTGGGCCATGCTCACCGTTGCGCGGATCATCGCCATGGCCCGCTGGCGATCATAGCCCTCGCCGTCGAGGCGGGTGATGAAACTCCGGTCGATCTTGATGATGTCCACCGGGAAGTTCTGGATATGGCTCAAGGAGGAGTAGCCGGTGCCGAAATCGTCGAGCGCCAGGCGCAGGCCGCGCCCGTTCAGCTCGACGAGCCGCCGGGCGATGCCGTCGGAGCGCTGCAGGAGCGTGGTCTCGGTGATCTCCAGCACCAGCCGTCCGACGAGATGTGACCGGCCGTCGAACAGCCTGTCGATGGTCGGCCCGAGCCTGTCGTCGAGCTCCCTGGGCGAGATGTTGACGGTCATGAAGAAACCGTCGTCATGGCCACAATGGCCGGGACGCGGGCCGGGACGCGCGGAGAGTGCGGCGAGGGCGTCCACTCCGTGCTCGAGCGCGAACCTGCCGAGTTCGCCGATCTGCCCGGTTTCCTCGGCGGCGGCCACGAACAGGTCCGGGCTCACCGGCTCGTCGCCCGGCGT
>JAGREZ010000488.1:0-575 GCA_020446285.1 Geminicoccaceae bacterium | reverse complement strand
CGCACCCGTTCGCGGATCGCCGCGGCCTTGTGAACCTTGCGGTCGAGAGTCTCGCTGTAGATGGCGAAGGTCGCCTTGCCCGACTGCTTGGCCTTGTACATCGCAAGATCGGCGAGCCGCAGGACCTCGTCGGCGCTCCTGTGATGGTCCTCGATCATGGCGATGCCGATGCTGGCGCTGACATGGCCCACCGCCGGACCGAGCGGGAACGGTTCCCTGAACCTCGCGATGATGCGCGCGGCGAGCCGTTCGGTGTCGGCGAGCTTCTCCAGCCGGCGGCAGATCACGGCGAACTCGTCGCCGCCGATGCGCGCCACCATGTCACCGCCGCGTACCGATTCGCGCAGGCGTTCGGCGGCGGTGACCAGAAGCCGGTCGCCGGCTTCGTGACCGTAGGTATCGTTGATCCATTTGAAATCGTCGAGATCGATGAAGAGCGCCGCCGAAAGCGTGCCCGGAACCCGTGGCTGTGCGAGGAACCCGTCGAGGCTCTCGAGCAGCCCCCTCCGGTTGAGCAGTTCCGAGAGTGGATCGGTGAGCGCGAGCTTCTCCAGCCGTCGTTCGGCATCCTTGAG
>JAGREZ010000487.1 GCA_020446285.1 Geminicoccaceae bacterium | reverse complement strand
GCCATGTAGAGCGGGATCACCGGAATGACGCGGACCACCTCGGTGAAACCCTGGATACCCATGTCGATCCAGCCGCCGTAATAGCCTGCCGTCCCGCCGATGACGAGGGCGAGGACAAAGGCGGTGAGCACGCCGAGCACGCCGATGGAGAGCGAGGTGCGGGTGGCGAACATGGTACGCGAGAAGAGGTCGAGGCCGGACTGGTCGGTGCCGAACACATGAATCTTGTCGCGCGGCTTCTCGAGGCCGAAGAGATGGACATTGGCGGGTATGAGCCCGAACAGCCGGTAGTCGCCGCCCTCGACGAAGAAATGCAGATATTGCCTGACCGGTTCGCCCTTCCGCTCCTTGACCTTGTATTCGAAACGCTTGGCGATCACGTCATAGCGGTGGGTCGCCTCGTGGATGAACGGTCGCCACGAGCAGCCGGCATCGTCGCAGAACATGGGGATCTGCGGCGGGCCGGCCAGATATTTCGTGTCCTTCTCGCCCGACAGGCCGGAATAGGGGGCGACGAATTCCGCGAACAGGGAGAGCAGGACGAAGAACAGCAGCACGCAGCCGCCGATGAAGGCCGGACGGTTGCGCTTGAAGCGGGTCCATACCAGCTGCCATTGCGACGCCGTGAAATACTTCTCGGCGTCACGATCGTCGGTTCGAGTGTTCGCGGTCATCGCGACATCCCCATGCGAATGCGCGGATCGATCGCGGCGATGAGCAGGTCGGTGAAGAAGTTGAGGAAGACGATGAGCGTCGTGATGACCAGAAGGATACCCGCGGCGGTGTTCTGGTCGGCGTCGAGATAGGCGTTCAGCAATTCCTGACCAAGCTCGCCCAGAACCAGGATCAACGCCACGATCGGCAGTTCGTTGAAGATGCGGTTCACGTCGAAGCCGACGGAATTGATGATCGGCAGCAGGGCCTGCCTTGCCGGATAGCGCCAGTAGAGCCTGAAACCGTCGAGCCCGCGCGCACGGGCGGCGGTGACGTAGAGCTTGCCGAGCTCGTCACCCATGAGCGCGCGCATGGTCTGCAGCTGGAAGGCGGTCGCCGACCATCCGAGCACGATGATCGGCACCGCCGCGTGCGCGAGGAAATCCTGGATCTTGCCCCAGGACCATGGGGCGTTCGCGTAGCGCTCGGAAATCAGGCCGGTAACGTCCGCACCGAACAGTGTGACATTCACATAGAGCAACAAAAGCGCCAGCGCGAAGCCGGGAATCGCCAGACCCATGTAGGAAACGATCGAGATCGCCGTGTCGGCGGCGCTTCGCTGGCGCGTGGCGACATACATGCCGACGGGAATGGCGATCAGGTAGGATAGGAAGAGAGCGGCGGTGATGACCGCCATGGTCGAACCGATCTTCAGCGCGATGATGCGGTTGACCGTGGTCTCGACCCGAAACGCCGGGCCGAAATCGAGACGGGTGACGATTCCCCAGATCCATTCGCCGTAACGCACGAGGAACGGCCGGTCGAGACCGAGCTGGGCGCGCACATTGTCGATATCGGCCTGGGTGACGGTGACGCCCGTGCCATTGAACTTGCGGAACAGTTCCCGCTCGGCGAAATCGCCCGGCATCATCTCGATGATGGCATAGACCATCAGCGAGACAGCCAGCAGCGTGATCGCCATCTGCACGAACCGCCAGAAGAGATAACGCGCGAACCCCGACATGGCCGTGCTTCCTTCCGTTTCGTTGCCGGCGGGGATGACCGCTCACACCCCCGCCGATCCGGTCTTCGAAGCCGCTTCTACTATTGCTTGAGGAACCACTGCTGCGGGCGGAAGGCATAGGCCCAGTAATAGTCGTAGGCCTTGAGGGTGAAGGTCGGGATGTTGGTCAGGTCGTTGCGATAATAGACCGGTTCCTTCGCCTCGCCGACGGTGCCGATGAACCAGAGATTGTCGAGCCAGAGCGAAACGATCTCGTTGCCGAGACGGTTCGAATCGTCCGAGCCGATCGGATATTTCTGGTACTCGGCCGAGAGCCGGTCGAGTTCGCCGACAGCAGCCGGCGGCTCGATGCCCTGGGCACCGCCGGTCTGGATGTACTGCAGCCATGAATGGCCGAGCGTTGCGTTGAAATAGTCGCCGAACACCGGCAGGAACGGCTGGCGGTCATTGGCCAGCGTCACCGAGGGATAGTCCTTCTTCCAGGACGAGATGTCGAGATCGTTGCTCGCCTGACGGGCGCGGTAATCGTCCGATGTCACCTCCTTGATGCGCACGTCGATGCCGACATCGTTCCAGTACTGTGCCGCGAGTTCGTGACCGCGCGCGGGACCGCCCTGGGTGGCGAAATCGAGGTTGAGCACCAGCGAGGATCCGTCCGGCCGCTCGCGCTTGCCATCGCCGTCCCTGTCCTCGAGCCCCATCTCGTCGAGCCACGCGTTGGCCTGATCGGGATCATATTCGGTGAGATGGTAGGTCTGGTCCTCGGTGACGTAGGAGACCGTGCCGGGATCGACGATGGTGTACTGCATCGGCCGGCCCTGACCGAAATAGACGAGGTCGTTCATCTCGTCGCGATCGAGCGCCACCGACATCGCCTGCCGGAAGCGGATATCGTTGAAGATCGCCCGCAGGCCCTCATCCTTGGAGGTGACGTTGAAGCCGTA
>JAGREZ010000063.1 GCA_020446285.1 Geminicoccaceae bacterium | reverse complement strand
ATATCTAACGCAAATTGAGCCTTGCGGAATCATCGGCGTTCTCAACTATACCGGCCACGCCCTCGCCTTCTCGCTCCCCGGTTTCATGACCACCTACGAGCGCTTTCGCCGCCGGATCGACGGACTGGTCGGCCTGCTGTTCGCCGCCGGCGGTTTCGGACTGATCCGCTCGGCCTTCGCGCGCTGAACGTAGCAGTAGTGCATCGGTCCAGACGGATCATACTGTTCTGACTGGATAAATTGATGCAAAAAAACAAGGAGCTGGTGCTCGGGTGAATGAACGAAGTGAATGCGCCTGAGCAGCAGGCACGAGCCTTGCCCTTGCAACGATCCGAAAGGTTGCGCATGCTCTCGTGAACCATTCAGGGAGCGGCGGATGCGGATCCTGTGTCTCGGTGGCGGGCCGGCCGGGCTCTATTTTGCGATCTCGATGAAATTGCGGCGCCCCGATGCCGTGATCACGCTCATCGAACGCAACCGCGCCGACGACACCTTCGGCTGGGGCGTGGTTCTCTCGGATGAAACCCTCGACAATCTGGCGAGAAACGATCCCAAGAGCGCGGAATCGATCCGCCGCCATTTCGCGTACTGGGATGATATCGCCGTGCATTACCGGGGCGAACGCATCGTCTCGACGGGCCATGGCTTCTGCGGCATCGGCCGCCGGAAACTGCTCCTGCTCCTGCAGGCACGGGCTGCCGAACTCGGCATCGACATGCAGTTCGAACGGCAGGTTGCGGACATTCGCGAGATTGCCGGCGAATACGATCTGGTCGTCGCCGCCGATGGCCTCAACTCGATGACCCGTTCGGCGTTCGCCGACACGTTCCGTCCGCAGATCGACCACCGCCTCTGCCATTTCGTCTGGCTCGGTACACACCAGAAATTCGACGACGCCTTCACCTTCATCTTCGAACAGAGCGGCAAGGGCTGGGTCTGGGCGCACGCCTATCAGTTCGACGGGGACACGGCGACCTTCATCGTCGAGACCGACGAGACGACATTCAACGCCTTCGGTTTCGGCGAAATGAACCGTGAAGAATCGATCCGCACCTGCGAGACGATCTTCAGGGATCATCTCGGCGGCCATCCGCTCATGAGCAATGCCAACCACATTCGCGGCTCCGCCTGGCTGCGCTTCCCGCGGGTCATGTGCGAACGCTGGAGCCATGACAATGTCGTGCTCATGGGTGATGCGGCGGCCACCGCGCATTTCTCCATCGGCTCGGGCAGCAAGCTCGCCATGGAGAGTGCGATCGCCCTTGCCGGACATGTCGACAACGAACCGACGCTCGCCGCCGCCTTCAAGGCATACGAAAGGGAACGCCGCCTCGAGGTGCTGCGGCTGCAATCGGCCGCGCGCAACTCGCTCGAATGGTTCGAGGAACTGCATCGCTACCTGCATCTCGATCCGGTACAGTTCAACTATGCGTTGCTCACCCGCTCGCAGCGCATTTCCCACGAAAACCTGCGCCTGCGCGATCCGGAGTGGATGAACACGGCGGAAGCCTGGTTCCAGCGCAAGGCCGGTGCGAAAGCCGATGCACCGGTGCGCCCGCCCATGTTCGCGCCGTTCCGGCTGCGCGGGCTGGATCTCGCCAACCGCGTGGTCGTCTCGCCCATGGCCCAGTACAAGGCCGTCGACGGCTGCCCGACCGACTGGCACTTCGTCCACTACGCCGAACGCGCCAAGGGCGGTGCGGGACTGGTCGTCACCGAGATGACCTGTGTCAGCCCGACCGGCCGGATCACGCCCGGCTGTCCCGGCCTGTACGATCCATCCCACGAAGCGGCATGGCGGCGGCTGACCGACTTCGTCCACGCAGAGACGAATGCCAGAATCTGCTGCCAGATCGGTCATTCCGGCCGCAAGGGCTCGACGCAACGCGGCTGGGAGGAAATGGATGCGCCGCTGGCATCGGGCAACTGGGAGTTGGTTTCGGCCTCGGCCATCCCCTGGTCGAAGCGCAATGGCACACCGCGCGAGGCCAGTCGCGCCGACATGGAGGCGATACGAAAGCAGTTCGTCGAAGCGACGGAAATGGCCGCGCGCGCCGGCTTCGACATGATCGAGCTGCATGCAGCACACGGCTATCTCGTTTCCTCGTTCCTCTCGCCCGTTTCCAACCGGCGTACGGACGACTATGGCGGTTCGACCGATAACCGCCTGCGCTGGCCGCTCGAGGTGTTTTCCGCCATGCGCGACGTCTGGCCTGCACACAAGCCGATGTCGGTGCGCATTTCCGCCCATGACTGGCTCGGCGAGCGTGGCGTCACGCCGGAAGAGGCGGTGCATGTCGCGCGCGCCTTCGCCGCGGCTGGCGCGGACATCATCGACGTGTCGGCGGGGCAGACATCGAAGGAAGCAGAGCCGGTCTATGGCCGCATGTTCCAGACACCCTTTTCCGATCGCATACGCAACGAGGCGGGCATCGCCACCATGGCCGTCGGCAACATCTACGAAGCCGATCACGTCAATTCCATCCTCATGGCCGGGCGCGCCGATCTCGTCTGCCTCGCCCGCCCGCATCTGGCCGACCCCTACTGGACGCTGCATGCAGGCACCGCCATCGGCGACCGCCATGCGGACTGGCCCCTTCCCTATCTCGCCGGCCGCGACCAGTCCTGGCGACTCGCCGACCGCGAAACCGGGGTGGACGGCAAGACATGACCGAAAGGCGAGACACATGAACGCGCTCACCCGGACGACACATTTTCGCTGCGGCATCGAGGGACGCGTCGCCACGCTTCGCCTCGACCGGCCGGAGCGGAAGAACCCGCTTACCTTCGAGAGCTATGCCGAACTGCGCGACTGGTTCCGCGCGCTTGCCGGCAGCGATGAGGTGGATGCCGTGGTGTTTGCCTCCCATGGCGGCAATTTCTGCTCCGGCGGCGATGTGCACGACATCATCGGCCCGCTGGTCGCGATGGACATGAAGCGGCTGCTCGCCTTCACCCGCATGACCGGCGA
>JAGREZ010000486.1 GCA_020446285.1 Geminicoccaceae bacterium | reverse complement strand
CGGATGCTGCAATAGCCGACGATGACGCAAAGCGTGATGCCGAGAAAGGCGGCCATGTAGGGTGTGTAGCCTGAGAACAGGACATAGATGAGAGCGATGAGCGGCAGCATGGTGGGCCAGCCCTCGCGCCAGACGGCGGCCAATCGGGGGAGCTGGTCCCTCGCATAACTGCCGAGCCCGAGGCGTTTTGCCTCGAGATGGACGATGGAGAGCACGCCTATATAGTGCATCATTGCCGGAATGATCGCGGCGATGACGATGGTGGTGTAGGGCACCTCGAGAAATTCGGCCATGACGAAGGAGGCAGCACCCATGATCGGCGGGGTGATCTGTCCGCCGGCACTGGCTGCCGCCTCGACGCCGCCGGCAAAATGGCCCGGATAGCCCATGCGCTTCATGTTGGGGATGGTGAGCGAGCCGGTGGATACGGTGTTGGCGATCGAAGAACCCGAGATGGTGCCGAAAAAGGCCGAGGAGACGACGGAGACCTTGGCCGGTCCGCCGGTATAGCGGCCGGCAAGGATCATCGCATTGTCGATGAAGAACTGGCCGAGCCCCATGCGCTGGGCGATGACGCCGAACAGCACGAAATGGAAGACGATGGTGGAGACGACCCAGAGCGTGACGCCGAAAATGCCTTCCTGGGGGAAGTACATGTTGTTGATGAACTGGTGCCAGTCGACACCCGGATGCTTGAGGATCTGGATGGGGATATAGGGGCCGAGCAGCGCGTAGGCGATGAAGACGAGAATGATGCAGGGCAGGATGGGGCCGAGCGTGCGCCTTGCGATCTCCAGCACGAGCACGACGAGGATGGTGCCGAAGAAAATGTCGCTCGGTGCGGGATTGCCCTGGCGAAGCGCCTGTTCGGCGAGTTCGAAACCGATGGCCGGCCAACTCAGGCCCATCCATGAAAAGCCCAGATAGAGTGCGGCGAACATGCCTGCCACGGCCAGCAGCCAGTCGATGAGCGGCACATTGCCGATGGCGAGCGGTCTGTCGGTACGAAGCCGCATCGCATCGTCGGTCTTGAGAAAGGGAAAGCCGACGAAGACGAGGAAGAACAGGCCGGTCAGGTGAATGCCCATATGCCAGTAGTCGACCGGCACGCCGAACCCGGCGGTGACGAAATGATAGAGCGCGAAGACGATGGCGACGGCGTAGAAGGCATGTTCGAGCCAGGGCGCCAGATGGCGCAGGGCAAGAGCCGAATCGTAGCGGCGTTCGAGTTCTTCGGTGGCCTCGATGTCCAGGCGTTCGCGTTCATCGCTCATCGTTTTTGGCTTTCGGCATGGCCCGTCGGCACCGTTCTTTGCGAGGCGCTCGGGGCAAGGTCGGGGCGCAAACGAAGGGAGGCGCCATGCAAGGCGCCTCCCGGTTCGGTTCAGGTCGTGATGCGCAGGGCTGCGACCGCCGCCATCACAGCAGTCCGGCTTCCTTGTAGAAGCGCTCGGCACCCGGATGCAGCGGCACATCGAGACCGTCGATGCCCTTGAGCGCGGTCTCGAGCGTGATCACCTTGCCCTTGGCGTGGCCGTTATCGAGGAGCTTGCGTGCCGTATCGCTCCAGAGAGCCTTGGTGACCTGATAGACGAGTTCCTCGTCCTGGCTGGCATTGGTCACGAAGATGCCGTTCACCGCAACGGTATCGACATCATACTGGACGCCCGGATAGGTGCCGGCGGGGATCATCGACGGGACATAGTAGGGCACGGCCTCATTGGACTTCGCGAGTTCCTCCTCGGTGAAGGAATAGAGTTCCATGCCCTTGGTGCTGTCGAGCTGGATCATCGCCGCCACCGGCGTGCCGGCCGCGTAGAAATAGGCGTCGAGCTGGCCATCGGCGAGACGCTCCGCGCTCTGCGAATTGTTGAGCTCGGCTTCCTCGATATTGTCGCGGGTGATGCCGAAGGCGGCAAGGATCAGTTCCACCGCGATCTGCGTACCGGAACCTGCCTGGGCGATGCCGACGCGCTTGCCTTCGAGATCGGTGAGCCCGTTGAGCGAGCCGCCCTTGGGCAGGACGAGATGCATGTCTTCGGGGAAGAGATTGGCGATCACGCGAAGATCGGGCTTCTGGTTGCCCTCGAACTGCTCGATGCCGTGATAGGCGTAATAGAGCGTCGCCGCACCGGTCAGGCCGGCTTCGAGCTGCCCCGCCTGAATGGCCGTGACATTGTGCGCGGAAGCATTGGTCGACTGGGCGATGGCGACGAGACCCGGCACGCCGCAATTGCCACCCTCCTCGCAGGGTCGCGATCCCGGCGGATTGGAGATGGCGTTGGCAATGATGCCGCCGATCGGAAAATAGGTGCCGCCGGCGGATCCCGTACCAATGC
>JAGREZ010000485.1:3354-3863 GCA_020446285.1 Geminicoccaceae bacterium | reverse complement strand
CATGCCGAGCGTGACCACGAAGGGTGGCAGTTTCAGCCGGGCGATGAGCGCGCCGTTCACGGCACCGATGCCCGCTCCGGCGAGCAGCCCCGCGATCGTGGCGACATACCAGTCGCCGCCCGCCTCGAGTATCCGTGCGGCGACGATCGCCGAGAGCGCCATCACCGATCCCACCGAAAGGTCGATGCCGCCGGTGATGATGACAGCTGTCATGCCCATCGCGATGATGCCGATGGCGGCGAAGTTGCGCGTGATGTTGTAGAAATTGTTCTTGGTCGCGAAACTCTCCTGCTCCATCGCCGTGGCGAAGCAGATCAGCGCCACCGTGACCGTGACCCAGAATGCCTGATTGGCCAGGATCGCCTGCAGCCAGGACTGTTCCCTGATTTCGGTGACGTCCGAAATCTCGACGGAGGATGTCGTATTCGTGCTCATGCCGCTGCTATCGCTCCGGTAATCAGCCCCGTGACCTCTTCGGGCGAGGTGTCCTCGATCCGCTTTTCGGCCAC
>JAGREZ010000485.1:2985-3302 GCA_020446285.1 Geminicoccaceae bacterium | reverse complement strand
CGGTGGCTGATGAGGATGATCGCGATGCCCTGATCGCGCAGCCGGCGGATCAGATCGAGCACCTCGGCCACCTGACGCACGGAGATGGCGGCGGTGGGCTCGTCCATGAGCACGATCTTCGGCGCACTGAGACGTGTCCGGGCGATGGCGACGGCCTGGCGCTGCCCGCCCGACATCTGCTTGACGAAATCCCTCGGCCGCGTCTCGGACTTGAGTTCCTCGAACAATGCCGCCGCCCGCCGGTTCATGTCGGCGAAATCGAGAAACGCGAGGGGGCCGACCTTCTTCTTCAGCTCGCGGCCGAGAAAGATGTTGGA
>JAGREZ010000485.1:0-2959 GCA_020446285.1 Geminicoccaceae bacterium | reverse complement strand
TCCTGATAGACGACCTCGATCCCCTGTTCGCGGGCATCCACCGGCTTGTCGAAGACGACCGCCTTTTCGTCGATCCTGATCTCGCCTTTCGAGGGCGGGAAGTTGCCGGCGATGATCTTGACCATTGTGGACTTGCCGGCTCCATTGTCGCCCATGAGACCCAGCACCTCGCCGGGCTCAAGCGTCAGGTCCACACCGCGCAAGGCCTCGATCGCCCCGAAATGCTTGGCGATACCACGCAGTTCCAGTAGCGGCATGGGGGCCTCCCTTTTTATCTGCCTTGCGTCCCGTCATTTTCAACGGGCGCTACCTTGTCGCGTTTCGGCAAGCATACACAGTGCCTTGCGAGGGTAAAGCCCCAAGAGGCGCACTCCCACACGGCATCGTCCTTCGCCGCCCGCTTCACAGGGAGATGTCGATGGTTGTGGAAAGACCGGCGCAATCCGTCTATCGTTCCGGCCCGTCGGTCGTGTTCGACCGTTCGGGACCGGTTCCCGGATCAGCCTCGGGCGTGGCCGTAAAAAAACAAGGAACTGGAGAGCCCCGGATGAATTTCCTGCGTTCGATCATGATGGGCAGCGCCCTCGTCGCCAGCCTCGCCGTTGCCGCCCTTCCCGGCGATGCCGCCGCCGAGAAGGTGATCAAGCTCGGTCATCTCAACAATGACGATCCGTTCGAGAACCCTGCCGGCGCCTTTGGTCGCGTCTTCGCCAACCTCGTCGAGAGCGCCACGAACGGCGAAATCAAGGTGGAGATCTTTCCCAACGGCCAGCTCGGCAAGGATTTCGAGATCGCCCAGCAGGTGCGCGACGGCGTCATCCAGATGAGCCTCGCCTCGGTCGGCGGCCTCGCCTCGCATTACCCCAAGATCGGCGTGATCGACGTCGCCTTCGCCTTCCCGCACATCTCGGCGGTCTATGACGTCTTCGACGGTCCGTTCGGCAAGGCGCTCGCGCGCGACATCGAGATGGACGTGCCCGAGGTCAAGGTCCTTGGCTACGCCGACACGGGCGGCTTCTTCTCGATCTCGAACTCCAAGCATCCGGTCGCAAGTCTCGAGGATCTCGAGGGTCTCCGCATCCGCACCATGACCCTCGAAAGTCATCAGACCCTCATCAACGCGCTCGGTGCCGAAGCCTATCCGCTCGCCTGGGCCGAGGTCTATTCGGGTCTGCAGACCGGTGTCATCGACGGGCAAATGAATCCCGTGCCGATCATCGCCTTTTCGAACTTCGAGGAAGTCCAGCAATACCTGACCCTGACCGAACATCTGTTCACACCCTATACGGTGCTCATCAACAAGGATTTCTATGACGGGCTGAGCGATCAGGAGAAATACATCGTCAATTACGCCGCCAAGTCCGGCGTGGTCGCCAGTCGCGGCATCGCCCGCGCGATCGAGGCGTCCGACCGGGGCCTGCCTAAGCTCGCGCAGAAGATGGAGATCACCGCCCTTTCTGTCGAGGATCGCGAGAAGTTCCGCGAGGCGGCCCAGCCGGCCGTGATCGAGCTGATCAAGTCGAAATACGGCGCACGCGGCGAGGAACTGCTCAACCTGTTCCTGGCCGAGATCGACAAGGCCGGGCAGGACGAATACATGCAGTCTGCCCCCTGATCTGGCCTACCGGTCGGTCATCCGCTGGACGAACCATTCACGAGCGGGAACCGGATAGCACGCGCCGCATGTTTCGCGGCGCGTGTCCGTTCCACTCCCGCCCGTTTCCCGTATCCGGCTGATGGCCAGTATTCGGCTGATGGAATGCCACACATGTCACTTGCAAACGCCCTTACTGCGGAATGGGAAGCCGCGAAGCCGGATCTGTTCATCAATCCGCGTCATGCCAGCCGCGCATACGGTCCTCGCGAGGCGGCCGTGCTCGACGAGGCGGGCTTTTCCGAGGCACAGCGCCATATCCACGCCTGGGATGGCTATCGGCCGACCCCGCTGCACGATCTCGCGGGCCTCGCGGGCGAACTCGGCATCGCCGCACTCGCCTACAAGGACGAGGGCGGCCGCTTCGGTCTCGGCAGCTTCAAGGCACTCGGCGGCGCCTATGCCGTCGAACGCCTCGTGGAGGCGCATGGTCCGGGCATCACCGTGACCTGCGCAACGGACGGAAACCATGGCCGCTCGGTCGCCTGGGGGGCAGAGCGGTTCGGCTGCCGCTGCGTGATCTACATCCACAAGCATGTGAGCGAGGGGCGCCGGGCGGCGATCGAGGCATTCGGCGCCGAGGTCCGAAGGGTCGACGGCACCTATGACGACAGCGTCAGGCAGGCGGCCGCCGATGCCGCCCGTGAGGGCTGGACCGTCGTCTCCGACACCTCGTATCCCGGCTATGTGGATATTCCCAGGCTGGTGATGCAGGGCTACGGGGTGATGATCGACGAGGCACTCGACCAGATCGACCGGGCCCCGACCCATATCTTCATCCAGGGCGGTGTCGGCGGCCTCGCGGCTGCCGCATGCTTTCGAAGCTGGTCGCGTTACGGCGCCGACCGCCCCCGACTGGTGATCGTCGAACCCGTTCTCGCCGCCTGCATCATCGCAACCGCAAGGGCCGGCAGGCTCACCCCGGTCGCGATCGGGGAGGAAACGATCATGGCCGGCCTTTCCTGCGGGGAAGCATCCCTCGTCGCCATGGAAATTCTCGATGGCGGCAGCTTCGCGTTCATGACCGTTCCCGACAGCGCCGCCACCGGCTGCATGCGTCTCCTGGCGAGGGGCACGGGACGTGACGCACCGGTTACCGCCGGGGAATCGGCCGTGGCAGGACTGGCCGGTGCGATCGCATTCCTCGCCGAGCCCGACAAGGCAGCAGCCATCGGCCTCGATGCTACGAGCCGGATCCTCGTTTTCGGCAGTGAAGGCGCAACCGACCCCGCGCTCTACGAAAAAATCGTCGGCCATCCGCCGCGCGACTGAAGGTTGAGATCGCGCCGGTGCTTCAATACCGGC
>JAGREZ010000484.1:7648-10418 GCA_020446285.1 Geminicoccaceae bacterium | reverse complement strand
TACTATTTCAAGATCGTCGGGCATACGGACTCGGTCGGTGCGGCCCCCTTCAACGAGGAACTCTCACTCGAACGCGCGCGGATCGCCCGCGATCTCTTCCTCGAAAAGGTCGCCATCCAGCCATGGCGCCTGTTCGCCCAGGGCCGCGGCGAAGGCTATCCCCTCGCCAGCAATGACGACGAACGCGGCCGCGCCGCCAACCGCCGCGTCGAAATCTTCGCGGTCAAGGCGCCGTTCTAGAGCACTGACGCATTCTTGGGATTCATATTTCTGCATGTCCGTGCTGCAAACGTGAGCGCCTTGCTGCGATCGCTGGCGATCCGAATGCCGAGCGAAAGCACGCCTTGCGCGCCCGCACATCGCAACCACCTCCGCCCCGGCCAGGTGTTCAGTTTGATCGACGGGTGCGCCGTAGTTGACCATGTTGTGACCCATGGGCAGGATCACCCGCCGCTCTCCGTCTGTCGTCATCGTACCGGACGCATTGATGATCGGAGTCAGGTTCCAGTGCCTGAACGGGTCGGTTGGTCAAGGATCGACGTCCTGCGGGCCGATGCGGAAGTCTGCGCCTTCGGGAATGAGCTGGCCGCCATCGACGACGATGGTCGTTCCGGTCACATAGCCAGCCTCGTCGGATGCCAGATAGAGAAACGCGTTGGCGACGTCCTGAACCGTTCCGAGCCGGCCCAGCGGAATCGAGGCTTCCATGCTGGCGATATATTCGGCTCCGCGATGAAGCTGGATGGCCTCGGTCATGATATTGCCGGGCTCCACGCCGTTGACGGTGATGCCGTACTGCGAGAATTCGAGCGCGGCTGCGCGGATGAAGCCATTGATGCCGGCCTTGCTGGCTGCATAGTGCCCGTGACCGGGGTTGCATACACGCGGACCGGTGATCGACGAGGTGAAGAGAATGCGCCCCGAGCGACGGGTCTTCATGTGCCGGACGGCAGCGCGTGCGGCGTTGAAAGCGCCGCGCAGATTGATGCCGAGAACCGTATCCCAGTCCTCCGGTGTGGTCCGTTCGATCAGCTGCCAGGGGTAGATGCCGGCATTCTGCACGACGATATCGAGCTGTCCGTACGTCGAAACGGCCAGGTCCGCGATCCTGTCGGCTTCCTCGAGACGGGAGATATCGCAACGGGCGAACAGCGCGCCGAGTTCGCTCGCCGTGGCCTCGCCCGCCCCGGTTTCCGTGTCGGCGACGATCACCCGCGCGCCTTCCTCGACGAAACGTTCGGCAACGCCCCGGCCGATACCTCGCGCAGCACCGAAAACTACAGCGGATTTACCTTCGAGCCTGCCGGTCATGAGATCTTCTTTCGGATTGTTTGCTTGAATGTATCGAGCAGCACTGCCGCCAGCACGAGGAACCCGTGAATGAGCTGAGTGAGGCTGGCGGGCAGGGCCATGAGGTTGATGGCGGTGTTGATCGAGGAAAGGATCAGCGCACCGGCATAGACGCCGGGCAGGGTACCGACACCGCCCTTGAGGCTGACACCGCCGATGACGACCGCGGCAAAGGCGTTGAACAGCAGGCCGATGCCGAGATTGGCCGTCGCGCCCGAGGTGCGGATCGCCAGAAGCCAGCCGGCGAGGCTGGCGACGGCGCCCGCGAGCATGAAGGCGATGATGAGATAGCGGACGACCGGAATGCCGGCGCGATAGGTCGCAGTTTCGTTGCCGCCGATCATTTTCAGGCGGCGGCCGAAGGGTGTCCGCGCGGCAACGAACGAGAACGCGACGAAGCAGGCGATGGCGATCCAGGCCGTGAGCGGCAGGCCGAGGAAACGCTGGATGCCGAACCAGCGGATGGCGGGAGCGAGATCCTGAGCGGACCGGCCGCCGGAGATGGCCAGCACCAGGCCGCGCACCCAGATGTAGGAGGCGAGCGTGATGATGAAGGCGTTCATCCTCAGTTTCACAACAAGGAAACCGTTGATGAGGCCGATGATGCAGCCAACCGTCAGGGCGGCGACAAGCGAGATCGGCACGGCCAGCCATGCAGGCCGGACATCGAGACCGAGGCCGATGCCAGCTGAACAGAAAAGGATGCCCACGATCATCGCCGAGAGGGCCGCCACCGATTCGACCGAAAGATCCATATGTCCGGAGATGATGACCAGCGCCAGCCCGATCGAGAGAACGCCGAGCACGCTTGAAGCCTCGATGATGTTGGCGAAAATGCCGATCTGGAAATAATTCGGGATGAAGATCGAGAATATGACGAGAACAAGGAGCAGCATGAACCAGACAAGATTGTCGAGAGCGAATTCGATCAACCGACGAGTGCGTGGTGTCATGGATTTGTCCGGATGTTGCCGGACCCCGGGACGAAGCCCGGAGCCCGTTTGATCTGGCTGTCTAGTTGACCGATTGCACCTTTGCCGTCGGCATCTGCAGATTGCCCCAGAAGGATGAATCATCGACATTTTCGGAGGTGATGGCAGCACCCGGAATCTTGATGTTCGGACCCCATTCCTCGATGGTCACGACCGAGTCGAGGCCGAGAACGTCGTAATTGCCGGGTTCGATGGTCTCCTTGTTTGCGATCTTGTCCATGAACATCGCCACGGCCGCCGCCTGGGCGTAGAGCGGCTGCTCGATCTCGGCATTCAGCCAGCCCTTGCGGATCAGGTCGAGGCCGACCGGAGCGCCGTTGGAACTCATCATCATGATATCGCCGGGTTCCTTGCCGGCGGTTTCCAAGGCCGCGACCGCCGCCACGGACAGGTGTGCCGCATGACTGAAGATCAGGTCGATGTCGGGA
>JAGREZ010000484.1:3432-7604 GCA_020446285.1 Geminicoccaceae bacterium | reverse complement strand
TGGCCGGCTTGGAGATGATGGTGACGTCTTGAAATTCAGCCATCTTCTCCTCGAAACCCTTCTGGATGTCGAGGGTGTAGGGATCGCCCGGATCGCCCAGCACCTGCAGGATCTTGCCCTTGACGCTGCCATGTTTTTCCTTGAGCAGAGCCTGTGCCTCCCCGGCCGCCAGATGGCCGATCTCGATGGTGCCGGCGACAGAGGTGAAATCCGACGGCGTAGAGGTGATCTGCCGGTCGAACTCGACCACCGGGATACCGGCAGCACGGGCGTTCTCGATGGAAGGCTTGAGCGCATTGAAATCGACTGCCGCCAGAATGACCGCGTCGGGCGACAGGGCGATGACATCGTTCATCTGCGACTGCTGGAGGTCGGTCTTGTTGTCGGCGTTGAGCGTCTGCATGTCGTAACCGACCTGACCGAGAAATGCCTGGAGGGCATCGACCGAACCGGTCTGGAATTCATCAAGCAGTGTGGGAACCAGATAATAGACCGTGCCCTTCGACTGCTGGGCCGAGGCCGGTCCGACCGTGGCGATGGCCATGGCAAGCAGTCCCATTGTAGACAAGGCGAGACGTCTCATGACGTTAGCTCCTCTGCCGGATGGTCAGTGTTTGCCCTCCGCCGGTCCGGCCCCGGCATCGGTTTCCCCCGTGATCATGGCGATCACGGCATCGGGTGTCGTTTCCTGAGCGGGAACATCGCCGGCCACCACGCCCTGACGGATGACGATGATGCGATCGGCGACCTTGAAGGCCTGTTGCATGATATGCGTGATGATGATGACGCCGATCCCCCGGCTGGCAACCTGGCGGATCATCTCGAGGCCGCGACGGGTCTGCTCGACGCCGAGTGCCGCAAACGGCTCGTCGAGAAGGACCAGCTTGCCGCCCCAGTGGACGAAGCGGTTCAGCTCGATGGCCTGTCGCTGCCCGCCGGAGAGATGTTCGACATTGGTGCGCAGCGAGGGAATGCGAGTGCCCGCATCGGCGAGGGCCTTTTCGACCTCGGCTTCCATCGACCTTTCATCGAGCACCGGAATTCCGAACAGGCGACGGGTCAGTTCCCGACCCATGAAGAAATTGGCGACGACGTCAACATTGGTACAAAGGGAAAGGTCCTGGTAAACGGTCTCGATTCCCTTTGCCTTGCCTTCGGCCGGCGTTGTTGCGCGATATTCCTGACCTTCGAAGAACATCCGCCCCGAGCTCGGTTCCTCGCCGCCGGCGATGATCTTCACCAGCGTCGACTTGCCGGCGCCGTTATCGCCCAGAAGGGCCACGACCTCGCCCCGGGCAATGGAAAAGCTGATATCCCTGAGGGCCTGGATGGCGCCGAAATTCTTGGCGATGCGATCGAGCACGAGCAACGTTTCGCTCATTGCAGTTCTTCCGGTCGTACGGGCTGCATCTTTGAAAATGCCCTGCCGCCGTTCGGCGCGAGCACGCCGTTGACCGCGAGGGTGGCCGCACCGCGAAGCACCGAGTTCGGCCCGCCGCGCGCCACGAGAATGCGGGGCACGGTCCGGTCCGAACGGGCGCCCAGGGCATTGCCGAGCGAGGCCGTCGTGGCGGCGAGACGCGCCAGAAGGCGCGGCGGTGCGATGCCTCCCAGGATGACCGTCTGCGGATCGAACAGGTTCTCGATCGACCTCACCGCACGGGCAAAGACCGGCGCCACGTCGTCGACCCACTCCTCCTCGCCACCGCCACGGCGTTGAAGCGCTTCCAGCGAGACATACAGTTCGAGGCAGCCGCGATTGCCGCACGAACACAATTCGCCATCGGGGACCACCGGAAGATGGCCGATTTCGCCGGCATTGCCCCAGTGGCCGCGCAGAACCTCGCCCCGGTGCACCATGGTTCCTCCCAGCCCGTAGCCGAAGAAAAGGTAGTAGTAATCCTCAAGCTCGGTGCCATAGCCGTGAAACTGCTCGTCGAGGGCGGCTGCGGCTGTGTCTGTCTCGATAAAGGACGGGAGCCCGGTCACATTTTGCAGATGCTTGCCGATATCGACGCCGGCCCAGCCGGCAAGCGTGGTCGATCCGGTAAAGCTCATGGATTCGACCCCGAAGGGGCCCGGCACCACCAGACCGACCCCCAAAAGCCAGGTGGCCGGGTCGCGCGACCTCAGATCGCCGACGATTTCACCGATGGCCGCAAAGGCCTGATCTGGCTCGAGGCGGACAGCCTCAAGACGCCGGTGGGCGACGATTTCGCCGCCAAGATTGACCAGGGATCCGGAAATCTCGCGCGGGGTGATCTGGATTCCGATGGCATGTCCGCCGGCGGGATTGATCGTCAGTCTGGCGGGGGGAACGCCGCGCCCGACCGGGGTGGCGCGCGATGAAACGAGCAGCCCGTCGCGCTCGAGCTCACGAACAATCGTCGAAACGGTCTGCACTGTCAGCCCGATCTTCGACGCGATCTCCATGCGTGCGATCGGTCCGTCAAGGCGGATGGTTTCCAGCACGATCCGCCGGTTGAACGGCCGCCCGACGTCTTGATTTGCACCCCGAAGCGCCACATTTCTTCTCCCCACAGGAAGAAGGCTGACACCAACCGGATATTTGGTCAAACGGTTTTCAAAAAAAGACAGCCTCTTGCGTTTGCGCAGGAGCCCCTGTTGCCTGGAGATAGTCACGTCCGGTTGCGTGAGCGCTTTGGGGTGAAATTCACCTCGGGCCACTCGACCGTGTAGTCGAGGGTTGTTCGGTTTGTGCTGCGCCCAAAAAAAAACGGAGTGATCAGAGAACCGAAATCATACCGCCATCGACGAAGATCAGTTGCCCACAGACATAGTCCGAGGCGCGTGATGCCAGATAGATCGCGGTTCCGACCAGTTCGTCGGGACGACCCCAGCGGCCAGTCGGGGTGCGGGATTTTACCCAGGCGTCGAATTCGGGGTTCGAGGTCAGCGCTTCGTTCATCTCCGTCAGCATGTAACCGGGACCGATGGCGTTGGCCTGGATGCCGTGCTGCGCCCATTCGGCGGCCATGCTCTTCGTCAGCAGGCGGATGCCGCCCTTGGCCACGGTGTAGGGGGCGACGGTGGCGCGTGCGAGTTCGCTGGTGAGCGAGCCGATATTGATCACCTTGCCGTACCCACGCGGGATCATCCGCTTGGCCGCCTCGCGACCCATGAGAAAGGCGCTGGTCAGGTTCGTGTCGATCACACGTTGCCAGTCCTCCAGCGACAGCTCGACCATCGGCTGGCGGTGCTGGATGCCGGCATTGTTGACGAGGATATCGATCTCGATCCCGTCGCTGTCCAGTTGTGCGAAAGCCGCCATCACAGCGCTTTCATCGGTGACATCGAAGGCGGCGGCGCGGGCGTTCAGGCCGGCGGCGCGCATTTCGGCGGCTGCAAGCTCGGTTGCCTCGCTGTTGCGGCCGTTGACGACCAGCGACGCGCCGGCCTCGCCCATCCCCTCGGCGATGGCGCGACCGAGGCCGCGGGTGGAACCGGTGACGAGCGCCGTGCGGCCGGTCAGATCGAACAGTGTTCTTGCGGACATCTCAGGCCTCTGTCCTGCGAACCGTCAGGTCACTCCGTTCAAACACTGCAGGCAGAAGATCGGTGCCGAGCCCCGATCCTTCCATCGGCAGGGCGTGGCCGTCGCGGATGACCGGCAACGCTGTGACCAGCTCCTTGTACCAACCAGTATAGAAAGCACGCACGGATTCCTGAATGAGCGTATTCGGCTGACTGAACGAGCAGTGCACCGCCGCGACGAAGCCGACCGGGCCGGTGCAGTCATGCGGTGCGAAGGGCCGGTGGCAGGTGTCGGCCAGTGCCGCGATCTTGCGTCCCTCGGTCAGCCCGCCGGTCCAGCACAGATCGACCATCGCGATATGGGTCGCACCCCGATCGAGCATATCCTTGTAGGGAAAACGTGAGCCCAGCGTCTCGCTGGCACAGACGGGAACGGTCGTCGAGGCTGCGAATTCCGCCAGCGCCTGCGGCGAATTCATGCGGATCGGATCCTCGAACCAGCAGGGGTCGTAGGGTTCCAGCGCCCGGGCGATCTTCATGGCCATCGGCAGGTTCCACAAGGAATGCATCTCGACCATGATGTCCATCCTGTCGCCGACACGCTTTCGGATCTTCTCGAACGGGTCGAGCGCGCGGCGCATTTCCTCGGCGGTGATCGCCATGCCGCGATTGTCCTG
>JAGREZ010000484.1:1560-3372 GCA_020446285.1 Geminicoccaceae bacterium | reverse complement strand
CCCCGGCATCGGTCATGAAGGCATTGAGATCCTCGTAAGGCCCCTCGGCATCTCCGATGTTCCAGGTGTCGACGGGCCGGATGTTGTGGCTGCGCACATAACCGTAGCCCGCACAGGTGTTGTAGACCTTCAGCCGGTCGCAGTTCAGCCCGCCCAGCAGATTGTGGACCGGCTGGCCCGTCAGCTTGCCGAAGAGATCCCACAGCGCGATGTCGACCGCCGAGGCCGCGCGGTATTCCACGCCGGTCGAGGATTGCGCCATGGGCAGATCGACCATCGCCCGATTGAGCGCCTCGATCCGCGTCGCATCCTTGCCCAGAAGGCGGATCGCCAGCGTGTTGTGAATATGCGCTTCGACCGCCTCGGCCCCGTAAAACGTTTCGCCCAGGCCGATCAGCCCCTGATCCGTATGCAGGCGAACCCAAAGAACATTCGAGAATTCTTCAGTCTTGAGCGTTTCTATCGCGGTGATCTTCACGCGATTTCCTCCCCTTCTTGTTTGCTGACGGCCGGATCGAATCGATTTGACTCTTACGATATGCTGTGAAATATCAGAAAACATCAAGGGAGGACAACAGATGATTTCCGAAGCCGGAGCGTCGGCAGCGAACAGGGTCGGGCACAGCTCGAATCCGGTCGAGCCGCCGATTCTTTCCGGCCAGGGCGATCTGACCAGTGTTGCCTATGAGCGCATCGAAGAGCTTTTTATCTCGCTGAGCCTGCAACCAGGCGCGAGTCTGTCCACCCAGGATCTTCAGAATCTGACCGGCCTCGGGCGCACACCGGTGCACCAGGCGCTTCGCAGACTTGCGGCAGAAACACTGTTCGAGATCCAGCCCCGCAACGGGCTGCGCGTCACGCCGATCGATCTGGCGCGTGAAAAGCGCCTCGCAATCCTGCGTCGTGACATGGATCGTTTCGTCGTTGAAGCCGCCATCGGCAGCATGGAGGGCAACGAACGCGCCCGGCTGGGCTTCATCATTCGCCTGACCGAGAGCGAACGGAGCAGAATGTCTCTCGACCGGTTCAACATGCTCGACAAGGCTTTCGATATCCTGATGATTCAGGCCTCGCGCGAGCGGTTTCTGGAGCGCTGCCTGCGGCCGCTCAAGGCATTTGCGCGCCGGTCCGGCTATCTCGACATTGATCGTGTCAGCAAGGCCGAGGGCCTGCAAAGTTCGATCGAGCGGCACCTTGCGATCATGCAGGCGGTGATGGAGGGCGATGTCGCCACAGCCTGCGCCATGTCCGACCGTCTGGTGGATCTGGCAATGGAAATGCTGGACCGTCTCGAACGTTCTGTCGACCCCTCGTTGCTCGATATCAATTTCACACTGCACGCATCTCTGACAGGAGGCGCGCACTGATTTTCCGGCACGGCTCGATCCCGGGCGCGCCGGGTTCAACAAGTATGACCAATCAGGAAAAGGAGAGATCCATGAGAATACTTCAAGCAGCGGCACTGGCCGTGTTGCTGACGGCTGGCGGAGCATCGGCCCAGGAATACACCTTCAAGTTTCAGTCTTCGGACCCGGCCGGCAACATCAACTTCAACTTCCAGCAAGGCTGGACCAATCTGGTCAGGGAGAAGACCGACGGACGGGTCGAAATCGAGCTGCTGCCGGTTGGTTCGGTCGTCGAATACAATGAAACCCTCGACGCCGTCGCAGCGGGTATCATCGACGGACAGATCTGCGACAGCTCCTACTGGGCCGGCAAGGATCCCGCCTTCGGCCTGATCTCGAATCCGGTGGGTGCGTGGTCGTCGCCCGAGCAGATGATCGACTTCGTCGAAAATGGTGGCGGCAAGGA
>JAGREZ010000484.1:0-1450 GCA_020446285.1 Geminicoccaceae bacterium | reverse complement strand
CTCAAGATGCGCTCGCCCGAAGGCCCGATCGCCAACGTCTTCGCCGCTGCCGGTGCCTCGCCGGTGAACCTGCCCTCCGCAGAGGTCTTCACCGCGCTCGACAAGGGTGTTGTCGATGCCGCCGATTATTCGGTGTTTTCGGTCAACCAGGCACAGGGCATGAATGACATCGCCCCGAACCCTGTCTATCCGGGCTTCCATTCGCTGCCGCTGGTCGAGGTATCGATGAACGCGGCCAAGTGGGACGCGTTGCCCGACGACATCAAGGCGATCCTCGAGGAAACGGTCAAGGAGTTCCAGCAGACCCAACTCAAGGGCAATCGCGAGGCTGATCTGGCCGCTGTCGCCAAAGCCAAGGAAAATTCGAAAATCACCGTCCATGACTGGTCGCCGGAAGAGCGTGCCAAGTTCCGGGCGCTGGGTGTGGCCGAATGGGAAAAGATCGCGGCCCAATCGCCGATGGCGCAAAGGGTCTACGATACGCTGACCGCCTATCTGATCGATAAGGAACTGCTCAGGCAATAGCATGATTCCGGCCGTCCCCGGCTTCGGGGACGGCCTCTTGTGGTTCAGGGGGAACGTCGCATGAGCGAAGATGTTCGCAAGGAAGAAATCGATCGGGCCGCAACCGGTGACGGCGCGGAGTCGGGTTCCGGCAAGGTTCCACCCGAAGCCGGGATGCTGGGCAGAATAGTCGACAGGTCGGGATATCTCTTCGCCGTCGGAATCCTGATATCGGCAGCAGTGCTGCTGATGGAAGTCTTTCTGCGCTATGTGCTGAACAGTCCGACGATCTGGGCGCATGAGACGACCGTGTTTCTCTGCGGGCTGGCCTTCGCGTTCGGCGGGCTCTACTGCTCCAGCCGCAACAGTCATATCCGCGTGGTATTGATCTACGACAAGTTACCACCGTCCACGCGCCGCAAATTCGATATTGTCATCTCGATCGTCTGCGCGATCGCCTCGGGCTTCTTCGCCTTTGCCGCCTGGCACATGGTCACGCGTGCAGTCTGGGCTCCGACGGGCGAAATACGGCTCGAGACCACCGGCAGCGCGTGGAGTCCACCGACCCCCGCCCTGATCAAGATCTTCATCTTCATCGTCATGGTGCTGCTGGTCGTGCAGTTCCTGATCTATGCCGTGAATTACGCGCGCGGAAATGGCAGGGGGGCGCAGTGATGGAACATCTCTTCAACCTCCAGTCCCTCGGCATCGAGATGGGTACGCTGGTCATGTTCGGCATGCTGGTGCTGCTCCTGCTGACGGGTATGCCGCTGGCATTCGTGACGCTGCTGGTCGCTCTGATTTTCGCGCTCGGCTGGTTCGGGCCGATGTCGATCCCGCTGATCACCAGCCGGGTCTATTCGTTCGTGATGAACTTTGTCTTCGTCTCGGTGCCGATGTTCGTTCTCATGGCGGCGATCCTCGACCGCTCGGGTATCGCCCGCGA
>JAGREZ010000062.1:7438-9125 GCA_020446285.1 Geminicoccaceae bacterium | reverse complement strand
TCAGCTTGCCGGGACAGGCGTACGGGTTCGTATTCCGTTCTCCGGTCGCTCATGGCCGCATCCGTTCCATCGATACCTCGCAGGCCAAAGCACAGCCGGGGGTTCTCGCGGTCTATACGGGTTCGGATCTGAATGCCGACATCCCCTGCTTCATCGAGAACGATGCCGCGACCGGCGTCGCCCGCAAGGACGCTCCCCACCCGATTCTCTGTCGCGACAAGGTCTGCCATGTCGGCGACAATATCGCCTTTGTGGTCGCGGAGACCCTGGTACAGGCCCGTGATGCCGCCGAACTCATCGATGTCGATATCGAGGAGATGGCGGCCGTCGTGAACACCCACGATGCAGCCGATCCCGGCCAGCCGCAGGTTCACGAGAGCGCACCGAACAATGTGGCGTTCGACTGGCATCTCGGCGAGAAACAGAAGACCGATACGGCCTTCGCGTCAGCGGCACATGTGACCCGTCTCGAGCTCATCAACAACAAGCTCGTCTGCAATTCCATGGAACCGCGCGCGGCCGTGGCCGATTTCGACAAGGCGAGTGGCAAGCTCACCGTGCATACATGCACGCAGGGCGTCTGGGCATTCCGGGACGTTCTCGCCAGCAATCTCGGCCTCGAACCCGAAAACGTCCGCGTGCTGACGCCGGATGTCGGTGGCGGTTTCGGGATGAAGGCAATGTTCTATGCCGAATATACGATGGCAGCCTTCGCCTCCAGGAATCTCGGCCGTCCGGTGCGCTGGAAGTCCGAGCGTACCGAAGCCTTTCTCTCGGACACGATGGGACGCGATCACGTCACGCTTGCAGAGCTGGCTTTCGATGACAGCAAGCGCATCACCGGGATGCGCGTGCACACCAAGGCGAACATGGGAGCCTACTACTATTTCTTCGCTCCCTTCATTCCCACGGGTGCGGCGGCCAAGGTGCTTCCGGGTGTCTATGACATTCCGACGATCAGCTATTCGGTTCAGGGTGTGTTCACGAACACCGTACCCGTCGATGCCTATCGTGGCGCGGGACGGCCGGAATCGATCTATTGTGTCGAACGTCTGATCGACAAGGCGGCCCGCGAACTCGACATGGATCCGGCCGAACTTCGCCGGATCAATTTCGTGAAGCCCGATCAGATGCCCTACAAGACATCGGTCGGAGAAATCTACGATTCGGGTGAATTCGCGAAAGTGATGGACACCTGCATGGATCGTTCCGGCTATACCGGTGTTTCCGCCCGGAAATCCGAGGCGGCATCGAAGGGCAGGAAACGCGGCATCGGCATGTGCTATTACATCGAGTCGACGATGGGCGACCCGACCGAGCACGCCAAGGTCGAGTTCGGAGCGGACGGCACGGTATCCGTGCTCGTCGGCACACAGTCCAACGGTCAGGGACACGAGACCGCCTATGCGCAGGTGCTGCACGGCCGCCTCGGCGTTCCCTACGAGAAGATCCGCATCGTCCAGGGCGATTCCGATCGCATCAAGGGTGGCGGCGGAACCGGCGGCTCGCGCTCGCTGACGGCCCAGGGCATGGCGATCAATGACGCATCGGACATCGTCATCGAGCGTGGCAAGGTCTTCGCCGCACAGCATTTCGAGGCCGCGGCGGCGGATATCCAGTTCGATGACGGCAGGTTCAGCGTCGCCGGTACCGATCGCGTGATCGGCATCATGGATCTGGCCGAAAC
>JAGREZ010000062.1:5671-7364 GCA_020446285.1 Geminicoccaceae bacterium | reverse complement strand
CCAATGGCTGCCACATCGCCGAGGTCGAGATCGACCCCGCGACCGGCGTGACCGAAGTCGTCAATTACCAGATTGTCGACGATTTCGGCGTGGTGGTGAATCCGCTGCTCGTCGAGGGGCAGGTTCATGGCGGCGTCGTCCAGGGCATCGGACAGGCACTCATGGAACATGTCGTCTACGATCCGAGCGGACAACTCCTCTCGGGCTCGTTCATGGACTATACCATGCCACGCGCCGACACGATGCCGAGCTTCAAGTTCGAGACCTACGAGGTTCCCTGCAAGAACAACGCCATGGGCGTGAAGGGTTGCGGTGAAGCAGGTTCGGTCGGATCCTGCGCCGCCATCATCAATGCCATCGTCGATGCCCTCGGCGTGGATCATATCGACATGCCGGCAACGCCGATGAAGGTATGGGAAGTCGCGTCGAAGGCGGCCTGACGGACAGTCCACGAACGCGACACGGCCGGGGCGAGTAACCCTTTCAGGATCGCCCCGGCTTTTCGGGTTCAGGGAAGAAAAAAAGCGGCATGTCGATGACCGGCATGCCGCTTTGCTTTTCCGTTTTCCGGTCGCTGACCGGTGGCGGGTCAGCGCGTCGGGACGGGCGTGTCGCCGCGATAATCGTAAAAACCCCGCTTCACCTTTCGACCCAGCCAGCCGGCCTCGACATATTTCACGAGCAACGGGCAAGGACGATACTTGCTGTCCGCAAGCCCGTCATAGAGCACCTGCATCACCGCGAGGCAGGTATCGAGACCGATGAAATCGGCGAGCTCCAGGGGCCCCATGGGGTGATTGGCGCCAAGCTTCATCGCCGTGTCGATGCTCTCCACGGTACCAACACCCTCATAGAGCGTGTAGACTGCTTCATTGATCATCGGCAACAGAATGCGATTGACGATAAAGGCCGGAAAGTCCTCGGCGGTGACCGGTGTCTTTCCCAACCTGATCGAAAGGTCGCGGACGGCCTTGTAGGTATCTTCATCGGTGGCAATCCCGCGAATGATCTCGACGAGCTTCATCGCCGGCACGGGATTCATGAAATGCATGCCGATGAAGCGGCCCGGCCGGTCCGTCACGGCACCCAGACGCGTGATCGAGATCGACGAGGTGTTGGAAGCCACCACCGCCGCCGGCTTGAGGTGCGGAAGCAGATCAGCGAAGATCTTCCGCTTGAGTTCCTCGTTTTCGGTCGCTGCCTCGATCACGAGATCGCAATCGTTCAGACCGTCCAGACTTTCAGCGGTACCGATGCGATCCATCGCCGCCGCCATCTCCTCCGCGGAAATCGTGTCCTTGGAGATCTGCCGCTCGAGCAACTTGCCGATCCGCTTCTTCGCGGCGGCGAGCTGCTCGCCGGAGACATCCATCAGCACCACTTCATAGCCGGCAACGGCGGAAACCTGGGCGATACCCGCGCCCATCTGACCTGCACCAATGACACCTATGCGCCGGAACTCGGTAATCGGCGGATAGTCCTTGTCAAAGCTATGGGTCATTTGCATGGGGCTCCGATGGGTTGATCGATCATTCGTGCCGAGTGCATCGATCCAGACAGATCATACTGATTCGTCTGGATAAATTGATGCAAAAACAGGGAACTAGCCGAGGGCCTCGGTCAGTTCCGGCACGATCTTGAACAGATCGCCGACAATGCCGTAGTCGGCAACCTGGAAGATCGGCGCTTCCTC
>JAGREZ010000062.1:0-5640 GCA_020446285.1 Geminicoccaceae bacterium | reverse complement strand
TCCTTCATGCCCGCAAGGTGCTGGATGGCACCCGAAATGCCGGCGGCGACATAGAGATCCGGCGCAACGATCTTGCCGGTCTGTCCGACCTGCCAGTCATTGGGCGCGTAACCCGCATCGACGGCCGCGCGGCTGGCACCCACGGCGGCACCGAGCTTGTCCGCAAGCGCCTCGAGAATGGCGAAATTCTCCGCACTGCCGATCCCGCGCCCACCGGAAACGACGATTCGAGCGGACGTCAGGTCGGGACGATCGGAACTCTGGACCTCCCGTCCGATGAAGGTCGAAAGACCCGTCGGATCGACCGCCGCGATCTTCTCGACCGATGCGCTGCCACCCGTCGCCGGAGCGGCATCGAATGCCGTCGTGCGTACGGTCAGGACCGGCCGTTCGTCCTTGCACTGCACGGTCGTCAGCGCGTTGCCCGCATAGATGTAGCGCTTGTAGGTATCGGCCGACACGACATCGACGATGTCACTCACCTGCGCGCTGTCGAGCAACGCGGATGCACGGGGCATCACATTGCGCCCGAATGTGGTCGAGGCCGCGACAAGATGGCTGTAGCCCGGAGCCACCGACACCAGCAGTGGCGCGATGTCTTCGGCTGTCGGGTTTGCATAGGCGTCGTGATCGACCTGAACGACCTTCGAAACACCTGACACGGCCGCGGCTTCCGCCGCGACGGCGTCGGCACCCTTGCCGGCGACCAGCAGATGCAGTTCATCGCCGATCTTCGCAGCAGCCGTGACGGCATGAAGAACCGACGGGTCGAGATGCTCGCCATCATGCTGGGCCAGAACGAGAATTGCCATGATCAGACCACTCCAGCTTCGTTCTTCAACTTCCCGACGAGTTCGGCGACGGACTCGACACGCACACCGGCCTTGCGCTTCGGCGGCTCCTCGAAATTCGAGTAGATGAGGCGCGGCGCGACATCCACACCGAGATCATCCGGCGAAAGGGTATCGATCGGCTTCTTCTTCGCCTTCATGATATTCGGCAGACTGGCATAGCGAGGCTCGTTCAGGCGCAGATCGACACTGAGAACCGCCGGCAGGGTGATCTTCAGATTCTCGATACCTTCATCGACCTCACGGCTGACCGTTGCCGACCCCTCGCCCACATCGAGCTTCGAAACGAAGGTCGCCTGCGCCCAGTTCAGCAGTGCTGCGAGCATCTGCGCGGTCTGATTGGAATCATCGTCGATCGCCTGCTTGCCGAGAAGGAACAGGCCCGGCTCCTCCCGCTCCGCGATCTTCTGCAACAGCTTGGCCACCGCGAGCGGCTGCAATTCCTCGTCCGTCTGGACATGGATGGCCCTGTCGGCGCCCATGGCCAGCGCGGTGCGCAGGGTCTCCTGGCATTTCGCCGGACCCATGCTGACGGCGATGACCTCGCTCGCCACACCGGCCTCCTTCAGCCGGATGGCCTGCTCGTTGGCGATCTCGTCAAAGGGATTCATCGACATCTTGACGTTGGCGGTCTCGACACCGCTGCCGTCCGCTTTCACCCTGATTTTGACATTGTAGTCCACGACCCGCTTGACGGGGACGACAACCTTCATGACTGCAGCCTTCTTTTGTACTGATCGAGGAAGCAGGATTCCGTTCGAAACCCGTTGTGCAACGCAGCACGGGAGGAATATGCGTCGGTCGGGGGATTGTCAACGATAGCAGGTGCGGCATCCGCTTGAGGATTTGCGGCAGTTCCCACGCATTTTCCCTAACGATGCGCTCCCGGTTGCCACAGGACATCCCCCGCACCGCGATCGTTCAGAAACCGGCCGAGAACGAAGAAGTGATCGGACAGGCGATTGAGATAGCGCATGGAAGCCGGATTGAGCTCTTCGTCCTCACCCAGCTTGCCCGCAAGCCGCTCCGCCCGCCGGCAGACCGTACGCGCCAGATGGAGATGCGCGGAGGCAGACGAACCGCCGGGCAGGACGAACGATGTGAGCGGTTGCAATTCCGCGTTCATCGAATCGATCTCGGCTTCGAGACGATCCACCTGCGATTGGGAGATGCGCAGCCTGTCGTCGCCGGATCCCGGGCTGCAAAGATCGGCGCCAAGGTCGAACAGGTCATTCTGGATGCGCGCCAGCATGACATCCGCCTCGCCGGTCGTATGCAGGCGCGCGATCCCGACGACAGCATTGAGCTCGTCGACCGTTCCGTATGCCTCGACGCGAAGCGCATGCTTGGCAACCCGGCTGCCATCGCCGAGCGACGTGCGCCCCTGATCACCGCCGCGTGTGTAGATCTTCGTCAGGGTGACCACGGTGACACCCTCAGCCTGCGGCGATCATCAGGAGAACGACCGCGATTGCGAGAAACTGGAAACCGACACGCGCGCGCATGAGCAGATTGCCATACTTGTCATTGAAGGCTCCCCCCCGGAAGAAGCTGAAAAGCCCGATCCCGAGAACGGCCAGCGTCGCCAGCATGGCCAGGATGAGAAGCAGATTTAACATGGCTGTGTCCCCTGACCCAACCCGCAACCGGTTTTTCGGGCAGGCCGGACTGATTTTCCATCATTCGCCAGATAGCAGGTTCGTTGGCTGCGCGATACCACCCCATGCGACATTCCCTCCTCCTCGCCGGAGGGCGCCCTTGCAGTCAACTGCCCGCCCTGAGAGGCGAAACCAGCCCTCGCAGTGCCGCGATGGTGCTGAGCGCGGTGATCCTGCCGGTTCGAGGATTTTCGACGCTTGGAATGTTCTCGATCTTCATCTCGAACCGGGCACTGTCGCTGTCCACGGCGATCGAGTGAATGTTCCGGTCGACGCCGGGATCGGCCCAGATCTCGAGAAGCGTCCGGTCCGGCCCGATGCCGGCGAGGCTGAGCGCGGCCGCGACATTGACATTGGCCGGAAACCCGCGCGCACCCTCGCGCGCCGTGCCGGAAAAGATGCAGGTCGGCTCGTGGATCGATGCGACATCGATCCCCTTCTCGTCGAGATAGGGAGCCCCCAGCAATCCCCCGGGAGGCTTTCGCGTCACCATGCGAACCGAGCGGATGTCACCCTCGGCGGCTGCCCGGACGGCATCGAGCCCCAGCAATGCACCGGTCGGCGCGACGATCCGGCCACCTGCGGAACGGGCCAGTTCGACGATGTCCTCATGAACGAGAAGCTGGCCGATGCTCAGTGGCATGAAGATCCGGCCGAGAGTCGCGGCGGGAACGGCGATCTCGCGGAATACCGCCGAAGGAAGGCACTCGACCACGATGTCGGCGACCGGCGCCAGTTCGGCCAGTGGCAGCACCGGAACGGGCGACCGCAGCCCGGCGATCCGTTCCTTCGCCCGTTCGACGTCCCGCGCGCTGACAGCAACCAGCGACAACCCGCCGATGCCCCTGTCCAGTGCATTGGCAACGGCGAGACCGACCGCGCCCAACCCGCCAACGGCCACTCTCAACCTGCTCACGGCGACATGCTCCCTTCCACGCTTGGGTCGATACGCTGTCAGGGAGACATAGCCGCGAAAGCCGGGCATGTCGAAACATGTGATTCGCCGCAGGCCTACATGGCGGCGTTACGGCTGTCGGTGTCGGACGAAACGCCCCGGGACAAGGGCCGGAAAACGGATATCCGGCCCTTGTCCCGGTCAGGGAACGGGAACGCCGCGGTGTCTCGTCAGTCGTCGCCGCTTTCAAGGACACGATTGACGATGGCCGCCACGACCGCGCCCGTCGCCGGAGCGGCGAAGAACAGCCAGAGCTGGCTCATCGCGTCCTCACCGGCAAAGATCGCCGGGCCGAGGCTTCGCGCGGGGTTGACCGAGACTCCGGTGATGTCGATGCCGACGAGATGGATGGCGACCAGCGTGATGCCGATGGCGAGCCCGCCGAACCCGACTGGTGCCGCGCCATGCGTGGATCCGAGGATCACCAGGACGAAGATGAAGGTGGCAACCGCCTCGAACACATATGCCGAGAATTGCGAGTATTCGCCGAGATAGCCGGGGCCGAAACCGTTCTGTCCGAGATTGATGGCAGTGCCGTCGGCCGGTGGCGTGCCGCCCTGAACGATCATCAGGAGAACCAGGGACGCGAGAATTGCCCCGGCGCACTGCGAAATCACATACAGAATGAACTCGCCGAATGACATCCGCCCGGCAACGAGAACGCCGAGACTTACGGCAGGATTGATGTGGCAACCGGAAATCCGCCCGATACCGTAGGCCATGCCGATCAGCGCAAAGCCGAATGCGAACGCGATACCGGCCAAACCGATAAACTCACCGGCGATCACGGCCGCTCCGCAACCGAAAAGGACAAGTGTGAAAGTGCCGATCAGTTCGGCGATACTCTTGCGCATGTACATTCCCGACATTGCAGCTTGGTTGAAAAGGGGAGTTATGGCGGGGGTCGCCCCGGCACAATCCGTGAAGGAACGTACGACGACGCCCCTGTGAAATGCGATGGCGACGGCAAGGCCCCGGCGCGATTGTAACGACATACCGTACCAAAGTGTGATCGGATGAGGTCTTGATGAAGGCAGCTCCCTGATCAGCTCATTTCAATCACAAGGCGTACACGAAACCGGTATTCTTAAAAACGGTTTTATCGTTCATCGGAGTATGCGTTTTCGAACGGACTTACGCAGATCCACCTATAGGCAGCACATCCGCAATCGGTTCGGATCCTGTCCGGAGCTGCCTGCGTCGGCAGCACACTGGAAGAGGAGAACCTCATGGAAGGTATCGTCGGACTGATCATCCAGCTCGTTGCCGGTGCTGTCGGCGGCAATGTCGTCGGATCGCTCGCCAAGAACCTGTCGCTCGGCACGCTCGGAAATTCGCTCGCCGGCATCGTTGGCGGCGGCCTTGGCGGAACCGTGCTCGCCAGCCTCGGGCTTGGTGCGCCGGGCATGGAAGGCGGCGGCATGGACATCGGCGCGATCATCGGCCAGGTGGCCGGTGGCGGTGTCGGCGGTGGCATTCTCATGGTCATCATCGGCGTCATCAGGAAAGCACTCGGCAAGTAGCGCCCCGCGGGGCCGGGTTCCCGACATCGTCGCGGCACCCGGCCTCCTGCCGCCGGCTTCACCGGCATCTGCGCGACAGGGCCGCGCGCGACAAGGCCGAGAGTGCATCCATGAGAATGACGGCCGCCGCATGATGGTCGTCATCCTCACCCGCCTTCGGTTTCGGCAGAGTTCCTTCCCTGCGCGCATTCCGGACCGCATCCGTCGTCAGGCTCTCATCCTGCAACATGTATGGCAATACCAGCTCTTCGGACAGCTTGCGGGCAAGGTCGCGTCTGGACTGGGCCGCCGGTCCGGCCGTCCCGTCAAGATTGAGCGGATAGCCGACCACGAGCGCGACGATGCGCCGCTCGACGGCAATCCGATGAAGGCGCAGCAGGTCCGCCTGCCATCCGCTTCGCCGGATCACGAGCAGCGGCGTGACCAGAAGCCGGTCTTCGTCGCATGCAGCAACGCCGATCCGCCGTTTCGAGATATCGAGCCCCATGAGCGAACCTGTCTCGGGGAAACATTCGCCTTCCGGTTTCATTTTCCCGACCTGTCGCTTGAGAATTTGTCGCACGGCGTTATCGTGCATCGCGATTTCAACCGCCCGGACCTGCCGACATGGACCTGCCGATTCTCGATCACGTCTTCACGTTCTTCATGCTGCT
>JAGREZ010000061.1 GCA_020446285.1 Geminicoccaceae bacterium | reverse complement strand
ACCGACAAGGGCGACATCCGCACGCCATGGGTCGTCAATGTCGCCGGTCTGTGGGCGCGCGAGGTGGCGGCCATGGCCGGGCTGCATCTGCCGCTGATCCCGACCGAGCATCAGTATTTCGTCACCGAGACGATCGGGGCAATCGCGGAACTCGACCGGCGGCTGCCGTCGATCGCGGATCGCGACGGCGAATATTATCTCAGGCAGGAGGGCAAGGGTCTACTCGTCGGCGCCTATGAGCGGGACATGCGCTTCTGGGCGGAGGACGGCACGCCGCCCGATTTCGGTCAGGAACTGTTCGCCGACGATCTGGAGCGGATCGAGGACAACATGATGCGCGCCATCGAGCGGGTGCCGGCGGTGGGGGAGGCGGGGATCAAGCGGGTCATCAACGGGCCGATGATCTGGTCGCCGGATTCCTCCGTACTGCTCGGGCCGGTTCCCGAACTTCGGGGCTATTTCTGCTGCTGCGGCATCATTCCGGGCTTCAGCCAGTCGGGCGGGCTCGGACGCCTCGCGGCGGAATGGCTCATCGAGGGTGAGCCGTCACTCGATCTCTTCGGCTGGGATCTCGCCCGCTTCGGTCACTGGGCCGACCGGAAATTCACCCGTGCGCGCGTCGCCGACCAGTATGCGCATCGCTTCAAGATCCATTTTCCGGGCGAGGAGCGCGAGGCCGGCCGTCCCGTGCGCAGCCGCCCGGTGCGCCAGCGGCAGGAGGCGCTCGGCGCACGCTTCGGCCTCAATTACGGCTGGGAGCATCCGCTCTTCTTCGATGCCGGCGTGCCGGACAGCGCCGGCTTCACCCGCCAGCCATGGTTCGACAGTGTCGGCCGCGAGGCGCGGATGCTCAGGGAGCGCGCCGGCATCATCGACATTTCCAACTTCGCCCGATACCGCGTGAGCGGCAGCGGAGCCCGCGCATGGCTCGACGCGGTCTTCGCCAACCGCATCCCGACGCGCGATGGCCATTCCTGCCTGACCCCGCTCATCGGCCGGCGCGGCGGCATTGCCGGTGATTTCACCGTCACCCGCGAGCGCGAGGATCGGTACTGGATTCTCGGATCCGGCATGGCCGAACGCTATCACCTGCGTTTCTTCAACGCCGTGCCGCTGCCCGAGGGAACGCGGTTCGAATCGATGACCGAAGCCATGTGCGGCTTCAATGTCGCCGGCCCGGCATCGCGCGACATTCTCGCCACGCTCACATCCACCGGGCTCGACAACGGCACGTTCCCCTTCTTCCGGTCAAAGCGGATCGAGGTCGGCGGCATCGACTGCCTTGCGATCCGTGTTTCGTTCACGGGTGATCTCGGCTGGGAACTGCATTGCGATCAGGCTTCGCAGAAGGCGCTCTACGAGGCCCTGCTCGACGCCGGCCGAGGCCATGGAGCGGCCCCCGTTGGCAGCCGCGCGCTCATGAGCCTGCGCATGGAAAAGGGCTATGGATCGTGGGGCCGCGATTATTCCCCCGAATACTGGCCGCAGGAATCCGGTCTCGAAGGGTTGATCCGCAGCGACAGGGACTTCCTCAACAGGGCCGCCTGGGAAGCCATTCGCGACAAGCCCGCGCGCGAACGCATGACCATGCTGGAGATCGACGCGAGAGAGGCGGACGCGGCGGGTGGCGAGCCGATCTTCCTTGCGGACGGCACGCCCGCCGGACAGGTGTCCTCGGGTGCCTATGGCTACAGTGTCGGCAAATCGCTCGCGATTGCCTATCTCAAGGCCGGGTCGGCCGCGCCGGGGGATGCGGTCGAGGTCGCCATTCTGGGCCGCCCGCACGCCGCCCGTATCCTTGCCGAACCGCCCTTCGATCCGAGCGGCGAAAGGCTGCGCGGTTGAAGCGCTGCTGACGGACTCCCCCTCCGGCGCCGGGATCGGACCGGAGGGGAAGCGGCGCCGTTTCAGCCGAGAACCTCGCGAACGGCATCGCCTGCGACCGATGCGACACGTTCCGCCTCCTCGCGCGAGAGGCAGAGCGGCGGGGCGAAGCCGATGATGTCGCCCTCCGGCATGGCGCGGGCGATCACGCCGCGCGCGAGCATGGCGGCCGCGACGGCGGGGCCGATTTTTTCCGATGTGTCGTAGAACCTCCGGTCGTCACGATCCTTCACCAGTTCCACCGCGCACATCATGCCCTCGCCGCGCACATCGCCCACATGCGGGTGATCGCCGAGCGCATCCCTGAGCACGGCCCTGAGAAATGTGCCCGTTTCGCCGGCATTCCCGACCAGTCCCAGCTCGTCGATGAGCCCGAGATTGGCCACGCCGGCAGCCGCGCCGATGGGGTGGGCGGAATAGGTCCAGCCGTGGCCGAGCGGGCCATATTCGTCATTGCCCTTCATCAGGACCTCGAACATGGCGTTCGAGACGATGGAGCCCGAGAGCGGCGCGTAGGCCGAGGTGAGGCCCTTGGCGATGGTGATGATGTCGGGTTCGAGGCCGTAATGGGCCGAGCCGAACATGCTGCCGAGCCGTCCGAAGCCGGTGACCACCTCGTCGGCGATGAGCAGGATGTCGTGTTTTTTCAGGATCGGCTGAATGGCTGCCCAGTAGCCGGCCGGCGGCGGAACGATGCCGCCCGTGCCGAGCACCGGCTCGCCGATGA
>JAGREZ010000483.1:3851-4822 GCA_020446285.1 Geminicoccaceae bacterium | reverse complement strand
CTCATGGCGCGCGTGCTCCTCGATCCGGGCGACGAGGTCTGGGTCGAGGATCCGGGCTATCCCGGCCTCATCGGCGCCCTGCTCGCCTCGGGCTCGAAGCTCGTGCCGCTCGCCATCGACGATGAGGGCCTGTCCGTCGCCGAGGGCCGGCGGCTCGCACCGAGGGCGCGCATGGCCTGCATCTCCCCGTCGCACCAGTATCCGCTCGGCGTCACCATGAGTCTCGCCCGCCGGCTCGAACTGCTCGACTGGGCGCGCGAGGCCGATGCGTTCGTGCTGGAGGACGATTACGACAGCGAATATCGCTACTCCGGACGTCCGCTCGCGGCATTGCAGGGGCTCGATACCGATGGCCGGGTGGTCTATGTCGGCACCATGAGCAAGGTGATGTTTCCGGGGTTGCGACTGGGCTACATGGTCGTGCCGAAACATCTCGTCTCCGCGTTCAAGGCGGTGCGGCGGCTCACCGATACCCATCCCTCGACGCTCGCCCAGCCGGCGCTCGCCGAATTCATCGAGGACGGATCGCTCGCCGCGCATGTCCGCCGGACCCGCGCGCTCTATGCGGAACGGCAGACGATGCTCATCGATGCGCTCGAACGCCGGCTGCGTGACCGCATCACGGTGCGCCCGTCGCAGGCCGGAATGCATCTCGTGGCCGGCCTGCCCGACGGAACCGACGATCGCCGTCTCTCGGCCTCGGCGCGCAGGTACGGTGTGGAAGCCCCTGCGCTTTCGAGCTACTTTCGCACCCATCATCCGAGAACGGGGCTTCTTCTGGGTTATGCCGGTGTACCGGAAAAGGTGATCGAGCGCGGCGTGGCCGGTCTCGCCAAGGCGCTCGACGAGGTTGGTGCTTTGGCATGAGAACTCGTGCCGCATGGCCAGGACGGCCCCCTCTCGGGCACAGTTCAGCCGGAAACAGGGACGGCGGTCCGCAAGCGGAATGGAAGGCATGAGCGAAAGCGAAA
>JAGREZ010000483.1:0-3757 GCA_020446285.1 Geminicoccaceae bacterium | reverse complement strand
CGCATGGAGCCCGGCCGCTTCGAACGCAAGGCGTGGGAGCGCGACGGCGGCGGTGGCGGGGTGATGAGCATCATGCGCGGCCGGGTGTTCGAGAAGGTCGGCGTCAATGTCTCGACCGTGCATGGCGAATTCAGCGAAAAGTTCAGCAAACAGATTCCCGGAACGGACGGGAACCCGCAATTCTGGGCCTCGGGCATCTCGCTCGTCGCCCATCTGCGCAATCCGCATGCACCGCCGGCACACATGAACACCCGTCACATACGCACCACGAAATCATGGTTCGGCGGCGGCGCCGATCTCAATCCGATCTTTCCCGACGACAGCCAGACAAGGGCCTTCCATGCGCGCCTGAAACAGGCCTGCGACGCTTGCGGAGCGGATGCCTATGATCGCTTCAAGGCGTGGGCGGACGAGTATTTCTTTCTCCCGCATCGCGGTGAGCCGCGCGGCGTGGGAGGCATCTTCTACGATTATCTCGAAGGCGACCACGAGCGCCATTTCGCCTTCACGCGCGAGGTTGGCGAAGCGTTCCTCGACATCTATCCGCGATTGGTCGAGCAGAAGATGAACCTGCCCTGGACCGACGGGGAGCGCGCCTTTCAGGCCGAGCGCCGTGGCCGCTATGTCGAGTTCAACCTGTTGTGGGACCGGGGAACACGCTTCGGGATCGAGACGGGAGGGAACACGGAAGCCATTCTCATGTCATTGCCGCCGGTCGCGACCTGGAGCTGAGCAGGCGGCACGGCATTCCCGCAACCCTCGCTCCGCTCCCCTTCGACCGGAGCGTACCCCGAACCGCCCCCGCCCGGGCATCCCAAGGAGACATCATGGAACTCGAGAAACTTTCGATCGGCGCCAATCCTCCCGACGAGGTCAATGTCATCATCGAGGTGCCGCTCCGCTCCGATCCGATCAAGTACGAATTCGACAAGGATTCGGGCTTCATCTTCGTTGATCGCTATCTCTACACGACGATGTTCTACCCGTGTAACTACGGCTTCATCCCGCACACGCTCGCCGATGACGGCGATCCCATCGACGTCATGGTCATCGGCCGCATGCCGGTGCAGGCCGGGACGGTGCTGCGCGCCAATCCCATCGGCGTGCTCAAGATGGAGGACGAGGCCGGCATGGACGAGAAGATCCTCGCCAAGCCGATCGACAAGATCACGCCCGTCAATCGCAAGCTCAAGACCTATCGCGACGTGCCCGAAATCGACCTGCAGCGCATTGCCCACTTCTTCGAGCATTACAAGGATCTCGAGCCCAACAAATGGGTGAAGATCAAGGGCTGGGGCGATGTCGACGAGGCCAAGCAGCTGATCGTCCAGGGCATCGACGCGCAGACGGCGGCGAAGGCCGGCGGATAGGCCGCGAAGGGCGGCCGGCACCGCGCCCGGCGCACCGGCCGTCGACCCCGGTTCTTAACACTTGACCCCCACAAAAAGGCGGGTGACGATAATCATCACCTTGCAGTCGCACCAGGGAGTGGACCCATGAAACGTCAGATCATTCCAGGCGTCATCGACGGCCAGCAGGCCCTTTGCTGCCTCGCTCCGGATGCGACGGTCAAGGAAGCGGCCGATCTGATGGCCGAACGGCGGATCGGCGCGATCCTCGTCATGGAAGGTCCCCGGCTGGCTGGCATCCTGACCGAACGCGATCTCGTGTTCCGTGTGCTCGCCAAGGGTGCGAAGCCGGAATCGACGAAGGTGAGCGAGGCCATGACCGCCGACCCCATCGTCACCGGCCCCTCGGATGGTGCGCTGCAGGCCCTCGAGACGATGAGCAAGGGCCATTTCCGGCACCTGCCGGTCCTCGACGGCAACGACGTCCTCGGCATCGTCTCCATCCGCGACCTCTACGAGGCCATTCGCGGCCATCTCGAGGAAGAGCTGCGCGGCGCGGAAAGCCTGATCTACGGCGATCAGTACGGCTCGGGCGCCGCCTAGTGCATCGATCCAGACGGTTCTGACTGGATAAATTGATGCAAAAACAAGGAGCTGGTGCTCGGGTGAATGAACGAAGTGAATGCGCCTGAGCACCAGCAGGGCGGTTGACGAAAGAAATGCCGTCAGCCTCGCGCCTCTTCCGGTGTGCGGGCGGTGATCGAGAGGGCGTGGATCTCGCGTTGCATCAGGTCGCCCACCGCTGCGATCACCGCACGCTGGCGGGCGACCCGGCTCTGGCCGGCGAAGGACGGGCCGGTGATGATGACGGCAAAGTGGCTCTCGCCCTGCGGTCGCGATCCGGCATGGCCGGCATGGCGTGCCGACTGGTCCTCGATCTCGATATCATGTGACGCGAACGCGTGTTCCAGCCTTCCGCGCAACTCGCTCTGAACCGGTCCGGCCATGGTTCCCTCTCCATTTTGCAAGGCGTGTATCGTCGGTAACATACCCGATCGTTCGTAGCCTTAGCAGCATGTCGGGAAAATGCCGATAGACGCCGCGCCGAACCGCCCGCATTCTTGCGGTCAAGGGAATGCCGGCAATCCGGGAAAGGGGAGACTCATGGAATCCATCCGCGTCGCGACGTTTGACGGGCCTGGTGCGCCACCCGTGATCCGCACGGTGAAAAGGCCCGAAATCGGGCCGAAGGCGGCACTCATCCGCATCGGCTGCTGCGGTGTATGCGGCACGGATCTGCACATTCTCAAGGGTCACTGGCCGAAACCCCTGCCCTGGCCGTTCACGCTCGGTCACGAACTTGCCGGGGTGATCGTCGAGAAGGGTGACGAGCTGAAGACGGACTGGTCGGGCAACCCTGTCGAAGTGGGGAGCAAGATCATGCTGCCGCCGCTCATGCCCTGCGGTTTCTGCGACTGGTGCAAGCGCTATCCCGAACAGGCGAACAAGTGCCTCACGCCCGTCTATTACGGCCGCTATCTCGGCTTCGACAAGCCGCCACATCTCTGGGGCGGATGGTCGGAGGCGGTCTATGTCGATTTCGACATGCTGCCCGGCACCAAGATGTACAAGCTGCCGGACGACATGCCGCTCCTGCTCGGATCGCTCAGCGAACCGCTCACCTCCTGCATTCGCGGATTCGAGCGGGCGCAGCGGGTGGGCGGCTTTCCCTGGGGCGCATCGGTGGTCATTCAGGGAACGGGTCCCATCGGCATTCTCGCCATTGCCGCCGCGATCGAGATGGGCGCGTCGCGGGTGATCGCCGTCGGCGCGCCGGAAAGGCCGAGGCTGGAGCTCGCCCGTGCCTTCGGCGCCGAAGCAACGGTGGACATAGAACGATACACGACGGCGCAAGCCCGCATCGACGCCGTGCGCTCGATCGTCGGCGGCTATGGCGCGGATCTGGTGATGGATTGTTCGGGTCATCCCACGGCCGGGCCGGAGGGTATCGAGTTCCTTCGCGACGGCGGTACCTATGTCGAAATGGGGCAGTTCACCGATGCCGGTTCGATCATGACGAGCTGGCACCGGATCTGTACCAAGGACATCAATCTGCTCGGCTCATGGGCGTTCACCGCCAATGACCTGCCCAAGGGCGTGGCCATGCTCCACCGCGCCCGCGACCGGTTCCCGTGGTCGCGGATGCAGACCCTCTTCGGCTTCGACGAAAAGGCGATCACCGATGCCATCGCCGCTGCATCCGAAATGCGCGCGGTAAAGGCGACCATCGTTCCCGACAGGGAACTGTGCGGCCTCTGAACAAGGCGTCACGGTTCGCGATGACAATTGCAGGGTGTTTGCGAGAATCTCTCGGGAGCATGGGAGGTGTGAACATTTTCTAATCTTCT
>JAGREZ010000612.1 GCA_020446285.1 Geminicoccaceae bacterium | reverse complement strand
CGCCCGGTCTTTTGCACCGGTTACCAGAATTCCTCGCCCCAGTTTGAATAGATCGTCATGCGGCCTTCGGCTTTCGATGCCTCGATTAGTGCATCAATGTCCTGCGCCATGGCCGTCCGCGAAAACGCCGTGCCCATGGTCGCCAAACCGGCCATGCCGGTGACCGATGCCATCAACTCTCGTCTGTTCATGTCTTCCTCCCTCTATATTCAGATATGCGGGATCGAATCTGGCAACCTGGCTTCCCTTAGCCAGGCCGTTCGAGCCAGGCTCGCCCGCCTCCTCAACTGGAAAGGGCGCGATCGAAGCTGGCAAATCCCGCCCGTAACATCGGATCCGCGTGCAGGTACAGGAACTGTGCGCCAGCCTTGTTGTAGTGCCGGGCGTTGTCTTCGCGCACCAGGGTGCCGGCGATCTTGCCGCGCGCCGTAATCCGGCCGATGGTCTCGGTAATGACCTCCTTGACGCCGGAGTTCCAATCCTCATTGCCGCTCGGCGGCGCCAACCCCATGGACTTCGTGAGGTCCGAGGGGCCGAGAAAGAAGACGTCGACCCCCTCAACGTCCAACATTGCATCAAGCTTGTTCCGGGCGGTGTCGACATTCTCGATCATGCAGATCACAAGGGTTGACCGCTTGTCATGTGAACTCGCATATTGCACCGCGTCGACGATGGCCCGCGCTTCGTCGGCATCATCGACCATGGGCACCATGACCCCGTCGGCACCGCAGTTGATGTAGCGGATGATCAACGAACGGTCATGGCTCCGCGGACGGACGATGGCATCGCCACCTGCCGCGCGCACAGCCGCCTGCGTCATGCGGACATCCTCGAAGCCCCAAGACCCGTGCTCGCAATCCACAAACACCGCATCAGCGCCGTGGCCGATCAAGCGGGCGGCGAGACTGTAGGAGGAATCGTGGGGGTTAATCATTTTTATCACTTCGCCGGCTTCAAGCCGGGCGCGCAGGCGGGTTCCACTCATGTGTTTGACCTTGTCTTGCCCGATTGGATTTGGAACGGAGTCCCGCAGGCGACGTAACGTGACTGTGTACAGGCGCTCTTGCCGTCATACCCGAGACCCCAAGAATGGTCACACCTGGCGGCAGCGAAGTCCCACGAGACTGTCTCGAAGCCCAGAGTCATCGATACCTCCCAGACCGGTTATTACCCCTTTTCCAATCACAGCCCGATCAATATAACAAATACACAATACTAATCCTTTCCATAAAACCAATTGATAGGAAAAACATGCTGGACCTTCGGCGGCTTCAATATTTTCTGACAATAGCCAGAGAACGGTCCCTAACCCGGGCCGCCCGGGAGCTAGGTATCGCGCAGCCGGCGCTCAGCTATCATCTGACGCAAATCGAAACGGCGTTTGGAGTGAAACTGGTCGAGCGACATGCCCGCGGGGTCGTCGTGACTGAAGCCGGAGCCATGCTTCAGGCAGAGGCGCAACGGATCATTCGGGCCGTCAAGGAGACCGAAGCTAAACTTCTAGAACAAGCCGATGTCCCTACCGGAGAAGTCGTCATAGGAATTGCGAGTACACTTACCGGTGTTTTCTTGTCGCCATTGCTCAAGGTAGCAACGACCGACCTGCCGAAAGTGAAGGTTCATCTCCAGGAAGGCACTACCCAATCCCTGGCTCACGGACTGCGCGAAAACCGGATCGACCTGGCCATCAGCATGTCCAGTGTCGGTTCCTCATCGGCAGAACCACTTGCCGACGAGGCGCTTTGCCTGATCAGTAATCGCGAGAATGCACCCGGTTGCGCAGAAATCTCGCTTGCCGACGCGCTGAAACTGCCACTCATCCTCTCCACACCGCGTCACCACATCATGCGCTCTATTGTCGATGGCGCAGCATCGCGGTTGGGCGTCGAAGCAAATGTCGTACTCGAGATCGACGGAACATTCATGACTCTTGCTGCCATTTTGGATGGCTACGGGCACACGATCATGGGACGCTCATTCACTGAGAAGGACTTTTCCGATGGTCTATGTTCAACCCGGATTGTGAACCCAACCTTGTATCGAAGATTAATCCTTCACCGCTCCGACGCTGCCGTCAATCCAATCGCCATGTCTCGAGTAAGCGAAACCATCAAGACAGTTGCCACGCAACTTATCGAGGACGGCGTGTGGGAGAAAATCGATTCAACTGGAGCAACCTTTGATTAAATTTAACCAAATATTTGTTTATAATTTCCATATCTATAGCGATGCCACCGCTGAACTTTAATCAATGGTTTGAAAACAAATTGATCTCGGTCGTCCTCTCTCGCCAGTATGCGAGAGGGATCAGATCACCTGAGAGGGCGGCTTTTCTACGGAAAGGTGCAGCCCCGGGCGCGCAGCGTGTTTATCACCCACTCCCGGTTCAGGCGCCCGTCCGTGATGGCCTGACGTGTAGTGTCTTCCTGAGCAGACTTCGCCTCGGCGTCCTGACAGATGGCCTCCGCACCATCCAATGGAATACAAAGAACGCCATCATCATCGCCGACAATGATGTCTCCCGGCTCGACAACCATACCGTCGATTGAGATCTTGCAGTTGATCTCGCCTGGCCCATCCTTATAGGGGCCTCGATGAGTCACGCCCGCGGCAAAAACCGGCAGTCGGCCGGCGCGGATGACCGCCGCGTCACGGATCGCCCCGTCGAGCACAAATCCGCTAATTCCGCGGGTTTCCGCGTAGGCCACCATGATTTCGCCGATCAGGGAATTGGTGACATCGCCACCGGCGTCGACCACGATGACGTCGCCCGGCCCAGCCATGTCGATGGCGTGATGGATCATCAGGTTGTCGCCCGGCCGGGATTTGACTGTGACCGCAACGCCAGCCAGCGGCGTCCCGTCATGCATCGGGCGCAGCCGGGCTCCACCTGCTGTCATGCGAGACATGACATCGCTGATGTTTGCCACGGGAATGTTGCGGAATCTCTCGACCAACTCCTGCCGAGCCTGTCTTTGCCGTGTGTGAACCTGGAAGCCGTACATCTTATTCTCCTGTCGGGGGATTATGGCGGAAGAACGCCCGAACCTCGGGGAGGCCGGAACAGGACGCCGCAATTTCGGTCGCTGACCCGAGGTTGACCGGACCCAGCCGTGCGCCCGTTATGATCGTATCTTCGGCTCGTAGCGGCACGCCGCGTTCCCGGGCATGGTTCGCCAGCCAACAGAGCGTCTTCAGCAATTCAGGCAGGCCGGTGTTCCGAGGTGAAAGGTCCAGCACCTTATCCGCGAACTTCAATTGCAGGGGTAGGTTCTCGAACACCAGCGCCCGCCAGCCCTCGACAGCCGCACCGAGCACCACCGCCGCGTTGCCCTGCAGGTCGGCGACCGGGGTTAGATCAGGAAGCGATCTGCGGTCGGCAAATCGGGAAGCGCAAAGTTCTAGCGCCAGATGCGCGGACCCGATGGCCGCAAGAATGTCGTCTTCGTTCGCGAGTCCTAGCCGGTCAGGGACAGTGTGAGCGAACACAAAGGCTATCTCCACTTCGACATCAAACCCCTGGCTTGGTATGTCGAACAGGGTGCCCGAGGCATGGAAATCTGCAGCCGGAAGGATAGAGCATCGAGGCTCGCCACCAAGCTTGCCAGCGACCTTCCAGCCCCCAGGCGGGCCGATCAGCCTCAGCACCGCGTCCTGTACGGCATAGGCCTCGGCTAGAGTCGCTGGCGCCAGTCCGGCGGGCAGGTCGTCAAGGGTCCGGTCTTCGCCGCGTGTGCGCACCAGCAACTCCGCCGCCTGCTCAGCCTTACGCATCAACATCATTTTAGGGTCTCCAATGCACGGCCGCGATGTCGCTCCTCTTTCGGCCGCGAGGCGAGAAGATTTTGTGTGTAGGGATGCTGAGGCCGCTCGAACACGTCCTGCGTCCGGCCGCTTTCCACCACCTGCCCGCTCTGCATCACGATAGTGCGGTCGGCGAAGTCGCGAACCACCGGCAGGTCGTGGGCGATGAACAGATAGGATAGCCCGTGCTGCCGCTTGAGGTCTTTCAACAACTCGATAATCTGCGCCTGAATCGACACATCCAGCGCCGAGACAGCCTCATCGCAGATGATGACTTCGGGTTGCAGCGCCAGCGCCCGCGCGATTGCGATACGCTGTCTCTGCCCGCCCGAGAACTGATGCGGATATCGGGCCGCGTGATCGGGGCTTAGTCCGACCTGCTCCAGCAACTCTGCCACGCGCCCCGGCCATTGGCCGCGCGGCAGGACACTGTCATGTATCGCCCAGGGCTCGGAAATAATGCGCGCAACGGACATCCGCGGGTTCAGTGACGCGGTCGGATCCTGAAACACGACCTGGATGCGCCGGCGCAAGGCGCGCATCGCCGTCTGATCTTCCAAAAGCATCGACTGACCACGAAAGAGCACTTCTCCGGCGGTTGGCTCGATCAGGCCCAGAAGGGCGTTGACCAGCGTGGACTTGCCTGATCCGCTCTCACCCACGATGCCGAGCACCTCGCCCTTGGAAAGGCTGAGGCTGACATCGTCCAGCGCCCTGATCTTTCGGCCTGTCGCCGTTTTCAAGAGACCACTGGTCAGGTCATAGAATTTCGATAACCCTTTAACCTCCAGTAGAAGATCTCCGGCGGTTGCGCCGGTTTGCAGATATCCGCGGCGGCCCGGTACGGCCTCCAGCAGCCTTTGTGTATAGGGGTGCCGCGGTGCGTCCAGCACTGACCGAATATCGCCCTGCTCGACCACTTCACCCTGGCTCATGACGGCAACCTTGTCGGCGACCTCACTGGCAACCCCGATATCGTGCGTGATCATCAGGATGCCCATGCCGTTTTCGGCCTGAAGTTTTTTCAGCAGCTTGAGGATGCCCGCCTGCACCGTGACGTCGAGGGCCGAGGTTGGCTCATCGGCGATCAACACGTCAGGCTCCATGGCGATGGCGGCGGCGATCATGATCCTCTGCCGCTGGCCGCCCGAGAACTGATGCGGATAGTCGTTGAAGCGCCGCTCCGGCTCTGCAATCCCGACACGGTTTATCAGACCGACCGCACGCCGCTTTGCCTCCCCGCGCTCCACGCCATGGGCGGTCATGCTTTCGGTAATCTGGTGCCCAACCGTATAGACCGGGTTCAGCGCTGCCAGCGTGTCCTGGAAGATCATCGCGATGCGCTTGCCGTTGATCTCTTCGCGCGCGGCAAGGGGAAGGTTCAGGATGTTCTCACCACCAAAGATGATCCTGCCGCTGACGATCTCACCTGGAGGAATGTCGATGAGCCCCATCACGGCGGCGGCGGAGACCGATTTGCCAGATCCGGATTCGCCCAGAATTGCCAGCGTCTCTCCTCGGTCCAGGCGCCAGCTGACGTTTTTCACGGCATCCACGATTGTCCCACGTGAATGGAACCGGACCGAGAGGTCGGAAACCTCCAGCAGGCTCTGGGTCATGATTCGCCCCGCTTTTCAAGCCGCCACCGCTGCCCCGGATCGAGCACCGTCCGCAGCCAGTTCGCCAGCAGGTTGGCTGAAATCGCGGTCAGCGAGATCGCTACGCCTGGCCAGAACGACAGCCACCAGGCGGTGGCCAGATACCCGCGCCCGTCCGATACCATCAGGCCCCAGGTAACCGCCGGCGCCTGCACGCCCAGGCCCAGGAAAGACAGCGAGCTTTCCGATAGCATGACGGCTGCGAATTCTAGTGTCGCCAGCGTCATCAATGTTGGAAGCGCATTGGGCAGGATGTGCAGGAACACCATTCGGGCGTGCGACGCACCGAGTGCCTTGGCCGCGACCACAAACTGGCGCTCACGAATCTCCAGGACCTCCGCCCGGCAGGTCCGCAGGTAGACCGGCACCCGGCTGAACGCCAGGACCAGCACAACGTTGGACACCTGCGGCGAAAGGACGAACAGGACGATCAGCGCCAGAAGCAGCGAGGGAAACGACATCACGATGTCGGCCAGCTGCAGGATTATAGTTCCGATCCGGCCGCCGCGATATCCGGCAATCAGCCCAAAAAACGTGCCGATTACCAACGCGATGAGCACGGCACTGCCTGCGATAAGCAGGGTGTAACGGGCACCCACGGCCAACCGCGCCAGCAGGCTACGGCCCAGATTGTCCGCCCCCAGAATGTAGACCCATCCACGTTCAAGATCAAAGGGTGGAGCATTTCGGGCGCGCAGGTTCATGGTCAGCGCGCCGTCTGGCAGAATAGATGGTCCAAAGATCGCCACATAGATGACGAACAGCAGAAAGGCCGCGCTGACGAACGCGAACTTGTCGCGCCAAAGCATCAAAAAGACGTCGGCGGTGCGGGACAATGCGGCACGGGCGTCGCCCATGCCGGCGTGAGCCACGTCTGTCATGTCATCCGTGCCTCACGCGCGGGTCGAGGATCGCGTAGATAATGTCGATCCCGATGTTCAAAAAGAAAATGGCGATGGCCGTTACCATCACGGCCGCCTGGATAACCGCGAAATCGCGAAACATGATCGAGTCAATCAGCAGCCGCCCGACGCCCGGAAACCCGAAGATCGTCTCGGCGATCACCGCACCGTTGATCATGCCGGCGGCCTGATCTCCCGCGACCGTGACCACCGGCAGCATGGCGTTACGCAGGGCATGGCCAAAGATCACTGTACGGGTTCGCACTCCCCGCGCGCGCGCTGTCTTGGTGTAGGGGGCGGAAAGGGCAGCGATCATCGAGGACCGCACCACTTGCGTCAGTACTCCGCAAGGGCGAATGAACAACACCGCCACAGGAAGAACCCAGTGCAGCGGCGTACCGGTTCCCGAGGTCGGCAGCACACGATACCACACCGCGAAGATCAGGACGCCGACAATGGCGATCCAGAAATTGGGGACGGAGGCGCCGGCCAGCGAGATCAGGCTGGCTATTCGGTCGAACAGGCCACCTGGCCGCCACGCGGCGATGGACCCGGTCACGATGGCGATGGTCAAAGAGATCAGCATCGCCCAGAACGACAGCAGCAGCGTTGTGGGAAAGGCGGCCAGCACATGATCGAGCGCGGGGTGACCGTCGCGTAGCGAATACCCCATGTCGAGTTGCGTCAGTTCGATGAGATACCGGCCGAACTGCACAATCATCGGTTGGTCGAAACCGTGCCTCGCGGAAAATTCATCGCGTACCGATTGCGGGGTGTCCACCGGCAGCAGCAGGTCCGCCGGGTTCCCGGTCAGCCGCGCCAGAAAGAAAACAAGCACGATCAAGCCAAACAGCGAAAGCGCGCTCTGCAGGGTTCTCTGTCGGAAATAGCGGCCCAAGAATCCGTCCTCCTTGACAAAGGATTTTGACCGGACGGCACAAGGGCCGCCCGATCGGTCTTCTCATCAGCCGTTACCTGAAGCCGATTGTGGACAGTTCCATCATCGTGTTCATCAAAGCGTCGGGGTGGTAGTCCAGACGCGGTGAGATCCGCACGTAATTGATCATGTGAAACATCATGACGTCCGGCACGATCTCGCTGGCCGAATAGGCGTTGGCTTCCTGATAGAGGTTCACGCGCTCCTCGCCCGAAGCAACATCCGCAGCATCGATCAGCTCATCCAGCTTCGGATCGCCGAACTCGGATTGCTGACCGGTCGAATGATAGCGGAAATGCATGGTGAAGGTCGCATCACCCGAATTATTGTCATGCTGTTCCTGGATCAGCATTGCGGGGCGAGGCTCCGCGTAAGGTTTGTTCACCAGCTTCAACCACTGCGCACGCTCCATCGGCTGAAGTTTTATGTTCAGGCCGACCGCTTTCCACATCTCGATCATCGCCTCCATCGCTTCCTGTCCGTTGGGATAGAAATTGATGCGGGAGATCAGCGGAATTTCAGAGTCCACGTCAACGCCGTCGGCGCGGGCTTCGTCGAGCAGCTTTTTCGCCTGCTCCGGATCATACGGCCAAGGCTTCATGTCAGGGTTGTAGCCGTTGATGCGTGGCAGAAACATCTGCGTCGCGATCATATAGTTTTCGTTGAACAACCCGTCGCGGAGCAGTTCGCGATCGATTGCCAGGTTCATTGCCTTGCGCACGCGGATGTCGGCGAACGGCCCCACGAAGCTGAATCTCAGGCGCGTCGTCTCGGCATTCAGATAGGGAAAATCCATTTCGGGGTCGATGGCGTCCTGGATCGCAATGTAAAGGCCGATATCGGCTTCGCCGACCTCCACCATCGCTGCGCGGAGCGCGCTTTCGTCCCGGCGCAGATAGGTCGCCTTGCTGACCGCAGGCGTCTCACCCCAATAGCCGTCCTGCCGGACCAGAACAATCGGATCGGCTGGTCCACGCTCGGGTACCGTGTAGGCGCCGGTGCCGACAGGCGCGCTGGTCATCGTGTCGAAATCGGTCTTCGGAGACTCAATCGTCAGGAAGCTCATGAAAATGGGCATGAGCGGCTGCGGTTTTTCTGTCGATATATCGATTGTATGGGAATCGATGATCTCAGGTGTCAGCCGGATATTTGCAAACAGCTTACCCCGGTTCAAGCAGTCGAGTTTCGGGTTGAACATGCGTTCTATCGAACGCGCTACAGCATCGGCGTCGAAGGCCTCTCCATCGGTGAATGTGACCCCGTCTCGCAGAGTTATTCGCCATGTAGTCGACCCGGTCTGCTCCCATGATGTCGCCAAACGCGGCTCGGGCTCGCCGGTGACGGGATTCAGGTGGGTCAGCGCCTCGACGACATTCTCCCGAACGACAAGTCCAACTTCCGACGAGGAGTTGCAACTATCTATGTTATCGAACGCGAATGGTGCGGCGATGATGATGTCGTGATTGTCGTTCTGTGCGAATGCACCGTGCACGGACGTGCCAAGCAGCAGGCAAGTTGCCCCTACGGATAATATGGCTGACCTGATGGCCATCACTTCTTCCTCCCTGAAGCGTATGTGCTGAAGATCGCCGGCGTTGCGTTATGGACCGCACTGTCGGGTTTTGTACCGGAAGAGCGTCATCTCGCATACATCGACTGAATCTTGCCAGAGAGCATTAGCAGCTGCCGGGCGAAAGCACCCAATACAGATTCCTTTCGAATTGTATAAAAAACCTGTATGAAAAACTATGACATGGCTTGACCTCAGACGGCTTAGGTATTTCCGCGCAATCTGTGATGCAGGCTCCATTTCCGAAGCCGCGCGCCAGATTTCTGTCCCGCAACCAGCGCTCTCGTATCACCTGAAGGAACTGGAAGCCGATTTTGGTGGGCCACTTCTCAATCGATCGCGGAGCGGTGTTGGGCTGACGGAGGGCGGACAATTGCTGCTGGACCACGCCACCATCATTCTGGCGCAGGTTTCCCGCGCGGAAAAAGAACTTCGCGCCCTGCAGCGGCGCGGGCCGGATGACCCTCGCATCATCCGGATATGTTCGATCCCGTCCGTCGCGCCCGAACTCACGCCCCGCCTTCTGCAAAATCTCTCGGACCTGCCGCAGCTCGCCGGTGTCTATGTGATCGAGGCGAACACGAGGGAAAGTCGAGAAATGCTGAGCGAAGGCAAGGCGGATTTCGCCATCATCATTGCGGATGAGAAGACCCCAGAGGAACAATATCTAGCTTCGGAGAATATGATTTTTTGTATGGGAGCTGACCATCCGGATCGGGAGGTGGGGCCGATCACGCTGGCTGAAGCTCTTGCTGAGCCGCTGATGCTGCCCGCCAAAGGCAAGCCAGTGCGCGACCTTGTGGAAAGGCTGGCGCAACAGATCGGCGCGACGGTTCAGATCACCCATGAGATTGATGGGCCGAACCCGCGCAAGCAGGCCACGATGGTCGGGCTTGGTCGCAGCTTTCTGCCATGGATCGCCATCAAGGATGAAGTCGCCAACGGCCAGATGCGGTATCGGGAGGTCTGCGCCCCGTCGCTGGCGCGATATGTAGGTCTGGAATGGCGCGAGAGGCTGGACGCCGAGATCACCGAACCGATGCTCAAGGTACTGAAGTCATTGCTTGGAACGATGCTGCGGTAGCTGTTGCGATCGTCAACGGCCTAGCAGCGCGTTGAAGAATAGCCATTGTCACGCGATTTCACAGCTGACGACCACAGCGGCGCTTGCGAGCGGCTCCGGCGTGTTATCGGCCCGACTGGCCCGAGCGTGCATATATGGACGTTTTGAAGAACGATGCCGGGAGGTTTCACAGGCTTGGTGTGTTGAGGTAGGCCGCGACATTTTCGGCTGTGGACTTGAAGCCGCGGCCGTCGGCCAGGCGTTCGGCGCTGATGGGATATTTCGGGCGGTTGGGGTTGATGGCGGTGATGCGGAACATCTCTCCGCCCGTTCTGAAGGTTCGGCCAAAATCCGAGGGCTCCAGCCCGAAGCTCGGCGCGAGGACTTCGAACAGGGCCTTGTCATGTGAGAACAGGGATCCGTCCGGCATGGGTATTCCGACGCGGAAGTGAATGTCGAAGCCGTGGCGCAGGTCGATATCGCTCAGATCGCCACCCTCGACGCTCAACCCGTGGCTCTCCGCAACCTTCCTGCAGGCAACCAGCAGATCACGGGCGAGTTGCTTGCAAAGCGGCGGGGTCAGGTTGCGTGGCGGAACAGGCTTCACTCTGGCAGGCTGCACATGTTTTCTCGGCTTTTTCACAGGCTGGCCTCTTGCCCTGCCGCTTTGCTGCATGAGGTCATCAATGCCTTTGCCTTGTAGACGGTGCCTCGAGAGATGCCGAGATCGCGTGCGATCGCTGTTGGCGACAGGCCCTTGGCGAGACGCTCCCTGATGACATCCATATCGATCTTTGGCGGGCGGCCACGATAGACACCGCGCCGCTTGGCGGCGGCAACGCCCTCGGCCTGACGCTCGCGGCGCAGATTGGTCTCGAATTCGGCAAAAACCCCCAGCATGTCGAAAAACGCCTTGCCGGCGGCTGTGGAGGTATCGACCGGTTGTTCGGTGGCGGCGAGATGGGCACCTTTGTCCTTGAGCGCCGCGACGATCGTCTGCAGGTCGCGCATGGAGCGCGCCAGCCGGTCGATGCGTGTGACCACCAGCGTCTCGCCCGGATGGATGAAGTCGAGGATAGTCTTGAGCTCCGGCCGCCCGTCGAGCGTGGCGCCGCTGCGGGTCTCGGTCCGGACCATGGTGCATCCGGCGGCCTCGAGTGCCGCGACCTGCGCATCGAGGCTCTGATCTGCCGTCGATATGCGCGCATAACCGATTCGAGGTGGCGATCTGTTCATTTTGGCTGTGCCTGTGACATGCACTGTTCAATAACCTGAAACAAATCCAAAATGAACAGGAAAATCAGACACCGGACTGTTCATCGCAGGCGCCATCATAGGTGTACCCATAGTGACG